>NZ_BDLP01000063.1:0-17051 GCF_001950415.1 Roseomonas sp. TAS13 | reverse complement strand
GCCGCTGGTCGGGCTGCGCACGGAACCGGGCGAGGGCGGCCTCGTGCTGCGCACACGCTGGGCGGATGTGGCGATCCTCGTCGCCCTTGCCTTCGCCGGGCGCTTCCTGCTGGCGCTCTGGCACCGGCGGCACCGTTCCGCCGCGCAACGCGCCTGGTCGCCGCGCCTGCCCTCCTGGATCGGGCGGGTGGTGGCGCCGCTGCTGCTGCTGCTGGGCCTCGCCCTGCCCTTCCTGCCGGGCGTGGGGCGCTACGAGCTCGACCTCGCCGTGCTGGTGGCGACCTATGTGATGCTGGGCTGGGGGCTGAACATCGTGGTCGGCCTCGCCGGGCTGCTGGATCTCGGCTATGTCGCCTTCTACGCGGTCGGCGCCTATGCCTATGCGCTGCTGGCGCTGAACCTCGGCCTGAGCTTCTGGATCTGCCTGCCGCTGGCCGGCATCCTCGCCGCCTTCTGGGGCGTGATCCTGGGTTTTCCCGTGCTGCGCCTTCGCGGCGACTACCTCGCCATCGTGACGCTGGCCTTCGGCGAGATCATCCGGATCGTGCTGATCAACTGGGTCTCGCTGACCGGTGGGCCGAACGGGCTGTCCGGCATTCCGCGCCCCACCTTCTTCGGCCTGGAATTCGGCATGGGCGGCGGGCCCGACACCTTCGCGGGCTATTTCGGCCTCACGCCCTCGCCGCTGCACCGGGTGATCTTCCTCTATTACCTGATCCTGGCGCTGGCGCTGCTGACCAACTGGGTGACGCTGCGGCTGCGGCGGCAGCCGCTGGGCCGGGCCTGGGAGGCACTGCGCGAGGACGAGATCGCGGCCCGTGCGCTCGGCATCAACATCACCACGACCAAGCTGACGGCCTTCGCGCTCGGCGCCATGTTCGGCGGCTTCGCCGGCGCCTTCTTCGCCACGCGGCAGGCCTTCATCAGCCCGGAAAGCTTCACCTTCATCGAGAGCGCCATCATCCTCGCCATCGTGGTGCTGGGCGGGCTGGGCTCGCAGCTCGGCGTGGCCATCGCGGCGCTGGTGATGATCGGCGGCTTCGAGGTGTTCCGCGACCTGCAGGAGTGGCGAATGCTGGTCTTCGGCGTCGCCATGGTGACCATCATGGTCTGGCGCCCGCGCGGCCTGATCTCCACCCGCCGACCCACCGTCTCGCTCGGCAAGGCGCGCGCCATCTCGGGCGACCTGGTCGGGGAGGGCCGCGGATGAGCGGGATCGTGGAGCCGCCCCCGATCCTGGAGGTCGAGGGGCTGACCATGCGCTTCGGCGGGCTGACCGCTGTGGGTGGCGTCTCCTTCCAGGCGCGGCGCGGGCAGATCACGGCGCTGATCGGCCCGAACGGCGCCGGCAAGACCACCTGCTTCAACTGCATCACCGGCTTCTACCGGCCGAGTTCCGGCACCATCCGCCTGCACCGCGACACGGGGACGGAGGCGCTGCACCGGCTGGCGGGGCACCGCATCGCCCGGGCGGGGGTGGCGCGGACCTTCCAGAACATCCGGCTTTTCGCCGGGATGACGGTGCTGGAGAACCTGCTGGTGGCGCAGCACAACACGCTGATGGCGGCCACCGGCTTCGGCATCGGCGCGGTGCTGGGCCTGTCGCGCTATCCGAAGGCGGAGCGCGCGGCGATCGCGCGGGCGACGCACTGGCTGGAGGAGACCGGCCTGCTGGCCCGCGCCGACGAGCCCGCGGGGGCCCTGCCCTATGGCGACCAGCGGCGGCTGGAGATCGCGCGGGCCATGTGCACCGGCCCTTCCCTGCTCTGCCTGGACGAGCCGGCCGCAGGGCTCAACCCGCGCGAGAGCGAGGAGCTCGGCCGGCTGGTGCGGCGGATCAAGGAGACCGGCTGCACGGTGCTGCTGATCGAGCACGACATGGGCGTGGTGATGGGCATCTCCGACCGCGTGGTGGTGCTGGACCATGGCAGGCTGATCGCCGACGACGTGCCGCTGGCGGTGCGGCGCGACCCGGCCGTGATCGCCGCCTATCTCGGCGAGGGCGAGGAAGGCGAGGAGGAGCACGCGGCGTGAGCATGCTGGAGCTGCACGGCGTCTCCGCCGCCTATGGCGCGGTGCGCGCGCTGAACGACGTCACCATCCGCGTCAACCAGGGGGAGATCGTGGCCCTGATCGGCGCCAACGGCGCCGGCAAGTCCACGCTGCTGATGACGATCTGCGGCTCGCCCCAGGCGCGTTCCGGCCGCATCCTGTTCAACGGCACGGACATTACCGGCCTGTCGACGCATGAGGTGGTGCGCCTCGGCATCGCGCAGTCGCCGGAGGGGCGCCGGATCTTTCCGCGCATGAGCGTGCGCGAGAATCTGCTGATGGGTGCGCAGCAGTTCGGCCGCGATCCGGGGCCGGGCATGGAGCGGGCCTTCCAGCTCTTTCCCCGCCTCAAGGAACGCGAGGCGCAGCGCGGCGGAACGCTTTCGGGCGGCGAGCAGCAAATGCTGGCCATCGCCCGGGCGCTGATGGCGCAGCCGAAGCTGCTGCTGCTGGACGAGCCCTCGCTTGGCCTGGCACCGCTGATCGTGCGTGGCATCTTCGACGCCATCCGCATGCTGAACGGGACGGAAGGGCTGACGGTGCTGCTGGTGGAGCAGAACGCCAACCAGGCGCTGCGCCTCGCCCATCGGGGCTACGTCCTGGTGAACGGGCGGATCACCATGGAGGATACCGGCCGCGCCCTGCTGGCACGGCCGGAGGTTCGGGAAGCCTATCTGGGAGGCTGATCCCGCCCGTCGGCGCCGGATGGCGGAAGTCCCGTCATCCGGCGCCGGGGGCGATGCGTCACACCGCGTGGACTTCCGGCTCGCGCTTCCAGAAGCGGAGCTGGCCGCAGGCCTTGAGGAAGGCCGTCGCATCCGCCTCGGCCTTCAGCGTGACGATGCCGTCGTCCGGGCTGGTGATCCCGGCCTTTTCCAGCAGCGGCTTCGCGGCGGCGGTATGGGCGATGAACTTGGCATGGGCGAAGGCGTCGCTGACGAAGTCCTTCGCCGTGGCTTCCTTGGAGAGCAGCTTCGCCCCATCCTCCGACAGTACCAGCGCGACCGCGTCGTAGAGCACCGAGGGGCCGCCATTGACCTTCTGCTGCGCCTCGTGGCGGGTGCCGGCGCTGTCCACGATCCCGCCGACCTGGGGTGCGACCAGCTCGACCATGGCGCCCTCGGCCTTGGCGGCCGCCATCAGCGCCTGGAGCAGCTTCGCATCGGCGCCGTCGCTCGCCAGGAGGCCCAGCTTGCGTCCCTTGAAGCTGTCGGGCCCGTTCTGGATGATGCTGAGCGGCGGGGAAGGCGGCAGATCCTTGATCACCGGGCGGGCGGGCGGCGTCGCCTCCGGCATCGGCTCCAGCCGCAGCCCCTCGGCGACCTTCATGGCCAGGTCCTCGTCCACGTTCCGCAGATGGGCGACCATGCGGGCCCGGATGGCGGGGGTTTCGACCTTGCTCAGCTCGAAGACGAAGGCGTCCTTGATATGGGTCTGCTCCGTCGGCGTCTGGCTGCGGTAGAACTGGGCGGCCTGGCTGAAATGGTCGGCAAAGAGCTCGGCGCGGATGCGCCGCTTCTCACCCTGCTCCTGGGCCGGGAAGCTGCGGTAGCCACGCTGCGGGTCCTCGCGCGGCCCGCCCTGGGCGCCCCAGGAATTGGGCTCGTAGTTGGCGCGGCCCCTGGGGTTCCGCATCGCCATGTGCCCGTCCTGCTGGAAGTTGCAGACCTGGGTCTTCGGCGCGTTGACGGGGATATGGGTGAAGTTCGGGCTGCCGAGCCGCTTGAGCTGCGTGTCGAGGTAGGAGAAATTGCGCCCCTGCAGCAGCGGGTCGTTGGTGAAGTCGATGCCCGGCACGACGTTCTGCGTGCAGAAGGCCACCTGCTCCGTCTCGGCGAAGAAGTTGTCCACCGTGCGGTCCAGCACCATGCGCCCGATGATGCGGACCGGCACCTGCTCCTCGGGGATGATCTTGGTGGCATCCAGGATGTCGAACTCGAACTTCTCGGCGAAGTCATCGTCGAAGAGCTGCACGCCGAGCTCCCATTCCGGGAAGTCCCCGGCCTGGATCGCGTTCCACATGTCACGGCGGTGGAAATCCGGGTCGGCGCCGTTGATCTTCAGCGCCTCGTTCCACATCACCGACTGAAGGCCCAGCTTCGGCTTCCAGTGGAACTTCACATAGGTGGACTTCCCTTCCGCGTTGACGAAGCGGAAGGTATGCACGCCGAAGCCTTCCATGAAGCGGAAGGAGCGCGGGATCGCCCGGTCGGACATGATCCACATCAGCATGTGCGTGGATTCCGGGCTCAGCGAGGCGAAGTCCCAGAAATTGTCGTGCGCCGTCTGTGCCTGCGGGAAGCCGCGGTCCGGCTCCTGCTTCGCGGCATGGATCAGGTCGGGGAACTTGATCGCGTCCTGGATGAAGAAGACCGGGATGTTGTTGCCGACGAGGTCCCAGTTGCCTTCCCTGGTGTAGAACTTCACCGCGAAGCCGCGCACGTCGCGGGCGAGGTCGGGGGAGCCCTTGTTGCCCGCCACGGTGGAGAAGCGCACGAAGACCGGCACCTTCTCGCCGGGCCGCTGGAACAGGTCCGCCGCGGTGATATCGGACAGGGATTCCGTCGGCTCGAAATAGCCATGGATGCCGAAGCCACGCGCATGCACCACCCGCTCGGGAATGCGCTCGTGATCGAAGTGGAAGATCTTCTCGCGGAAGTGGAAATCCTCCAGCAACGCGGGGCCGCGGGGTCCGATCTTCAGCGTGTTCTGGTCGTCGGAAACCGGGATGCCTTGCTGCGTGGTCAGGGTCTCGACGCCGTTGCCCGCGACCTGGTGGGTCTCGCCCCCCTGCCCCCGCAGGATCCCGTCCTCACCATATTGCACAGGCGTGAGTTCTGGAGCTTGCTTTGCCATCTGTCCTGCCATGTCGGATATCCGCGCGGGGCGCGGGTGGAAACACGGATCGTCTCCTGGCTCCAGACATGCCTGCCGGGCCAGGTTCCCGCGATCCGCTTGTCAGGAGAGCAAACATCCTGGCCCCGCCGGGGTTTCCCTCCCTCTCTCGCCCAGGTCCGGCCCCCGGGGACGAGGTCAGCGCCCCGGGGGGCCGGGCCAGGCGGAAGGCGTATCCCGCGGCAGGATGCTGATCGCGCCGTCCGCCTCCCGGATGGCGCAGCGGAGGGTGCCCACCTCCTCGATGCCCTGCTGGCGCGTGTCCTGGCCGTGGGGCAGAGGACGCCCGGCGGCAGCGACGTCGCCCAGGCCAGCGCGCCGCGGAAAACGATCCCGGTCATGGCACCAGCGCCAACCGTCAGGGCCAGACGATCACCCGCACCGGCCGGTCCCGCTCGATCCGCGCCGGGACGGGTGGCAGGTCCGCGACGGAGCACGGGCCATGCGCCCGCAACGTCGCGCGGACGGGCTCCTTTGCAGGGCGGGGAAACGGACATTCCGGTCCCGGCTTGGCGGCGGCACATTCCGCGCTCTAGGCTCCTTGCCGCAGACGGCCCGGCTCCCGGGCCCGTGGGAACGGAGTCCATCCATGCTCACCGTGAATCGCCGCATCCTTCTGGGTGCCGCCCTCGCCGCGCCCGCCATCCTCGGAAGCCGTGCCGGCCGCGCCCAGGGCGCGCCCCTGCGCGTCGCCACGGTCGGGCCGCTGACCGGCCAGTACGCCGCCTTCGGTGCGCAGATGCGCAACGGCGCGGAGCAGGTGGTGACCGACCTCAACGCCGCCGGCGGCGTGCTGGGCCAGAAGCTGGCGCTGGAACTGGGCGACGATGCCTGCGACCCGCGCCAGGCGGTCTCGGTGGCCAACCAGATGGCCGGGCGGCAGGTGAAGCTGGTGGCCGGGCATTTCTGCTCCGGCTCCTCCATCCCGGCGAGCAAGGTCTATGGCGAGGAAGGCGTGCTGCAGATCAGCCCCGGCTCGACCAACCCGGTCTATACGGACAAGGGCGGCTGGAACACCTTCCGCGTCTGCGGGCGGGACGACCAGCAGGGCGCCGTGGCCGGCAAGTACATCGCCGCGAACTTCAAGGGCAAGCCGATCGCCATCCTCCACGACAACTCGGCCTATGGGAAAGGGCTGGCGGACGAGACCAAGAAGGCGCTGAACGCCGCCGGGGTGAACGAGGCGCTCTATGCCGCCTATACGCCGGGCGAGCCGGACTACAGCGCCATCGTCTCGCGGCTGAAGGCGGCCAATATCGCGGTGCTCTATGTCGGCGGCTACCACACCGAGTCCGGCAAGATCCTGCGGCAGGCCAAGGAGCAGGGCATGCAGGTCACGCTGATCGGCGGCGATGCGCTGGTGACCAACGAGTTCTGGCAGATCACCGGCCCGGCCGGCGAGGGCACGCTGATGACCTTTGCCCCCGACATCCGCACCCGCCCCAGCGCCGCGCCGGTGGTGGCGCGCTTCAAGGCCCGCAACATCGATCCGGAGGGCTATACGCTCTATACCTATGCGGCGGTGCAGATCTGGGCCGACGCGGCGGAGAAGGCCAAGACCGCCGACCCGCAGAAGGTGGCGCAGGTGCTGAAGTCCGGCGGGCCGTGGAAGT
This sequence comes from Roseomonas sp. TAS13, assembly GCF_001950415.1. Taxonomy (NCBI): domain Bacteria; kingdom Pseudomonadati; phylum Pseudomonadota; class Alphaproteobacteria; order Acetobacterales; family Roseomonadaceae; genus Roseomonas; species Roseomonas sp. TAS13. Next base: position 10,491 of record NZ_BDLP01000063.1, on the reverse strand, counting down.
CGGTGCTGGGCGAGACCAGCTTCGACAGCAAGGGCGATCCGACCGTGGCCGACTACGTCTTCTATGTCTGGAAGGACGGCAACTACGCCCAGATGTGAGGACGGGGCCGCGAGGGGGGCTTGCGGCGCCCGCGCGCGCTTCCCACATCCGCTCCTGTCCTCAACAAACGAAAGGAGGTGATCCAGTGTCTCATTGCACCCAGCCGGAACTCCGCTGCGCGACCGGGATCACTGCTCACGCCACGATCGGGGCGGGATTCTGAGTTTTTCGCCTGCCGGATGACGGCATGCGCAATGCGAGGCCCCGGGGCGGAAGCCCCGGGGCCTTTCTGCTTTCGGGTCCCTCGGCGAAAGGCCGGGCTGCCCACCGCGATGTGGCCTGCCTGCCACAGACACGCCTGGCGTGCAGGCGCTCCGCAAACCGTGCCGGCGAGTTTGCGTTGCAAGGTCACAACCACAAACGCCGGAACACATCCATGTCCTATCAGACCACCAAGCCAGACCTTGCCGTCCCGGAAGGAGCCCCGGCCCTGTTCCCCCGCACCGCCTGGGGCGCCATCTTGGCCGGTGCCCTGGTGGCGATCGCCGTCGGCGCCACGCTGAACATCCTGGGCATCGCCGTGGGCGCCACCACCATCGACGCCGTGGACCGCAGCACCCCTGACGCCTCCAGCTTCGGCCTTGCCGCCAGCATCTGGCTGGTTGTCGCCAACCTGCTCGGCCTCGTCGCCGGCGGCTATGTCGCGGCGCGGCTCTCCGGCACCGCCGACAGGCGCGACGCCGCGCTGCACGGGCTTGCTACCTGGGCCAGCGCCTTCCTGGTTTCCGCCGTGTTGCTGGGCAGCGCCGTCTCGGGTGTCGCCCATACCGCGGGCAATGCCGTAGGCTCCCTGCTGGGCGGCGCGGGCCGTGCCGTCTCCTCGACCGCGCAGACCGTGGCCCAGGCCACGCCGCAGGCCGACCAGCAGGCCCTGACCAACCGGATCAGCCAGGCCCTCAGCCGCCCGAATGACGTGAGCGCCATGAACAGCGACCAGCGTTCCGCGGAGATCGCCTCGATCGTCGGCCAGGGCGTCACCCAGGGCAACCTGAACGACGGCCAGCGCGCGCGGCTGAACCAGCTCGTCGCGGCCCAGGCCGGCATCTCCGAGCAGGAGGCGGCGCAGCGCGTGCAGCAGTACGAGCAGCAGGCCCGGCAGACCGCCGCCGAGGCGGAGCAGAAGGCCCGCCAGGCCGCCAATGCGGCCGCGACCGGCACGGCCGTGGGTGCCTTCTGGATCTTCGCCACGCTGATCCTGGGGGCCTTCGCCGCGATCCTGGGCGCCCGGATGGGCGTGCGCGAGATGGTGGGCGTCGCGGACCGCCGCTACGCCTGATCCCGATGTTCCCGCGGCGGCCCCCGGCGCCGCGGGAACATCCCGGAAATGCCGTGATCACCGCGCCAGGACCCGACAAGGTCCTGGCGTTTCTTCATGGAGGCTCGGACGGGCGTGTCAGGCCAGCTCGGTGCCGACGACGCGGTAGTCCCGCCCCCACCAGATCAGGCCGGATTCCGAATGGCCGAGGGCGATGGCCTTCACCGTGCCGAACAGCACGCTGTGGGTGCCCTTCTCCACCACGTCCTCGATCACGCAATCCACCGCCGCCGAGGCCCCTTCCAGTGCCGGCGCCCCGGTCGAGAGCACCGTCCAGCTCCCCGTGCCGAAGCGTTCGTCCATGGTCGTGGTGGTGAAGCCGGCGAAGCTGTCCGAGACCGGCCGGTGCGGTCCGCCCAGCACGTTCACGCACATCACGCCGTTCTGGATGACATAGGGATAGGCGCGGCTGCCGCGGTTGATGCAGACCAGGAGCATGGCCGGGTCATCGGTCACGCTGCAGACCGCGCTGGCGGTGAAGCCGGCACGGCCCGCCGGGCCGGCGGTGGTGATGATGTTCACCGCGGCGCCCAGCCGCGACATGGCGTCCCGGAACTGTGTGCGGAGGGCATCCATGGCGAGGTCTCCCGTGCCTGCAGGGTCGCATGGTCCCGGTCGAGGCACGGGGCCCTGTCCAGGGACAGATGGGTGGCCGCGTCAGCGTGAACGAGAGGCGTCCTGCATCGCGGCGCAATACCGGCTACCCTGGCGGGAGATTCACGGAAGGGGAAGCCACAGATGGCCGAAAACACCAGGGGGATCGCCACCGGCACCACCACCATCCAGGCGAGCGACGGCAGCGGCAGCTTCGGCGCCTATGTCGCCCGTCCCACGGGGCGCGAGGGGCCGGTGGGCGCGGTGGTGATGATCCAGGAGATCTTCGGAGTGAACCACGCCATGCGCGCGCTCTGCGAATGGGTGGCGGATATGGGCTTCCTGGCCATCTCGCCCGACCTGTTCTGGCGCCTGGAGCCGAGGGTGGACCTGACCGACGGCTCCGAGAAGGAATGGCAGCGCGCCTTCGAGCTGATGAACGCCTTCGACCAGCCAAAGGGCATCGAGGATCTGAAGGCCACCCTGGAGGTGGCGCGGAAGCTGGACGGCACCAATGGCAAGGCGGGCACGATGGGCTTCTGCCTCGGCGGGCGGCTGGCCACGATGATGGCGCTGGAATCCGATGCCGACTGCAACATCGGCTATTACGGCGTGGGCCTCGATGGGCTGCTGGGTGCGGCGCAGAAGATCACGAAGCCGCTGATCCTGCACATCGCGGAGAAGGACCGCTTCGTGCCGCCGGAGGCCCAGGCGAAGATCCGCGCCATGCTGGAGGGGCATCCCACCGCCACCGCCTATACCTATCCCGGGGTGGACCACGCCTTTGCCCGCATGGGCGGCCATTCCTGGGACGGGCTGGCCGCCACCATCGCCAATGGCCGCAGCGCCGAGCTGCTGCAGCGCTGCCTCGCCTGACGCCGTGCCGCTGAACCGGCGGCGCTTCGCGCTGTCGCTGGCGGGGGCCGCCCTCGGCGCCCGGCCGACCGCCGGAGCCGGGGGTGATGGCTTCTTCCGGGGGGCCGCGCCGGCGCTGCTCGCCCCGATCCGCGCGGCGGCGCAGGCCCTGGGCGGGCCGGGCCTGCTCAAATCCTATGTCACCGATGGCGGCGAGGCCTTCGACCGCAGCCATGCCGAGGTGGCCTATACCTATGACAATGCCGTCGCGGGCCTCGCCCTGCTGGCGGCGGGCGAGGCGGCGCTGGCCGCCCGGCTGGCGGAGGGGCTGCGCCTCGCCCAGGCGCAGGACCGGTTCTGGACGGATGGCAGGCTGCGCAACGCCTATGCCGCCGGCCGGCAGGTGCCCGATGCCCCGGCCAGCGCCCGCCCGCCCGGCTGGTGGGATGCCGTCTCCGGCCGCTGGGTCGAGGATGGCTATGCGGCGGGATCGGCCAGCGGCCCCATTGCCTTCACCATGCTGCTCTGGACCGCCTTTCCGGGCAACGGCGCCTTCCGGGCCGCGGCGGAACGGGCCGCCGGCTGGGTGGAACGGGACTGCGCGGCGCCGGGCGATTCCAGGGGTGGCTTCACCGGTGGCACGCTGGGGCACGAGCCGCAGCCGGAGCGGCAGGCCTGGCTCTCCACCGAGCAGAACCTAGACCTCGCCGTGGCTTTCGCGCGGCTGGGCCGGCACGATGCCGCCGCGAAGGCCGCCGGCTTCGTGCGCAGCCTCTGGCGCCCGGCCGAGGGACGCTTCGCCGCCGGGCTGACGCCGCAGGGCGCGGTGAACGAGGATTCGGCGGTTGATGCCAATCTCTGGCCGCTGCTGGCTTTCCGGGAGGCGGATTTCGCCCCGGCGCTGGGCTGGGTCCTGGCCCGGCACGGCCTGCCGGCCGGCGCGCCCACCGGGGAGCTGGAAGGGCTGGACTTCAACACCGACCGCGACGGGATCTGGCTGGAAGGTACGGCCCAGGCCGCCCTGCTGCTGCGCCGCCAGGGCCGGGGGGCGCTGGCGGAACGCTTCCTGCACACCGTGCTGCGCGAACGGGATGGGTCGGGCTGGGTCAGGGCGGCGAGCATCCCCTGGCTCACCACCGGCTTCTACAACGGGGATATCCCCTTCCTCTATCCGCGGCGCGGGCATCTTGCGGCGAATGGCTGGGCGTTGCTCGCCGCGCTGGATGTCAGCCCCTTTGACGCTCCGCCGACCTGATTCCGCGGGCCAGGCGAGGTGCGGCGGGTACCCGCTTCCAGCCGCAGAAGCCCGGTGCCGCCGCCGGACGAGCCAGGGCCGCAAACAGCGAAACGGCACCAGTCCCGCCGGACAGGTGCCGTTGCCGCCCGCGCCCGGCGAGTGCCGGGGGCACCATGTGGTTCAGCGGAAGGGAACCATGGGCTGGGATCCGGTGTTCATGCCCCGCTGCGCGTCCTGGCCGCTCATGTTGTTCAGGGTGGGGGTGGTGTCCGACATGCCGGAGGGCGAGTTCTGGCCGCCCCGGGCGCGCTGCAGGCTCTCGGCATTCAGGCGATCCGCCGCCGAATCGTCGGCCGAGGCGGATTGCTGGTCCTGCATCCTGTTCCGGGACATGCGGTGGTGCTGCGGCATGGCGCCATGGCCCCGCATGTGCGGCTGGCCGCTGGCGCTGGGCGCGGTGGCCGTCTGGGCGGCAACCGGGGCAGCGGACAGGACGGCGCCGAGTGCCAGCGTGGCCGCCGTGGTGGCGAGGGCGTTCTTCCAGGTGACCATGGATATGAGTCCAGTTCCTAGCCGACAGGAGCTTCTGTCACAGGGGTGAACGCCACAGGACGCCCGCGTTTCATGAAGCTCCGGACAGGCGACTCACCTTGCGGAGACCGCCACCGGCAGGCGGGCGGGCGTCAGCCCTGTTCCGCCTCCGGGCCGGACGCGGGCTCTGGCAGGCGCATTTCCTCCGCCTCGCGCTTGAGGCGCTGGTAGGAGCGGATCGAGAAGGGCAGCAGCGAGACGTAGATCAGCCCGGCCGCCGCGATCGCCGCCCAGGGCTCCGTCACCAGAAGGGCCGCATAGGCGGCCGCCCCCAGCAGCAGGGGCAGCACCGCCTCGCGCGGGATCTTGAAGTTCTTGAAGCTCCAGGTCGGCAGGGTGCTGACCAGCAGGCCCGCCACCAGCACCAGCACCAGCGCCACGAAGAGCGGGTGGCGCAGGAAGGCGGCCATGCCGGTCATCCCCCACTCCTGGAAGGAAAGCGAGGCGAAGACCGGGAAGAGCGCCAGCCCGGCCCCGGCCGGGGCCGGCACGCCGGTGAAGAAGGACTGCGCGTAGGCGGGCTTCGGCGGCGGCGGCATGACGCCCTTGGCGGTCACCACCGGGCCGATATCGATGGCGGCGTTGAAGCGCGCCAGCCGCAGCGCCATGCAGACAGCGAAAAGCACGCAGGGGATGAACCCGACCCCGCGCGCGCCGTCGAGCGACCAGAGATAGAGGATCAGCCCAGGGGCCACGCCGAAGCAGACGAAGTCCGACAGGCTGTCGAACTCGGCGCCGAACCGGCTGGTGGCCTTCAGCAGGCGCGCCAGGCGCCCGTCGATGCCGTCGATGAAGGCGGCGACCACGATCAGCGCCACCGCGGCGGGCCAGCGCCCCTCGAAGGCGAGGCGGATGGCGTTCAGCCCGACGCAGAGGCCGATCATCGTGAGGATGTTCGGCAACAGGCGGTTGAAGCTCAGCCCCTGGAGGCGCGGACGCCGCCGCGCGGCGAGGCGGAAGCGCCGCGCCGTGTTCATCCCACCCCCGAGACGGCGTCGGGGTCGGAGCCGGCCGCCACGTCGCGCGGGCGCGGCTGCGACAGGTCGGCGATCACCGTTTCGCCGCCCACCATGGTCTGGCCCACCGCCACCAGGGGGCGGACGCCTTCCGGCAGGTACAGGTCGGTGCGGCTGCCGAAGCGGATGATGCCGAAGCGCTCGCCCGCCATCAGGCTGGAGCCCTCCCGCACGCCGCAAAGGATGCGCCGGGCGATGAGGCCCGCGATCTGCACCACGGCGATCTGCCGCCCGTCCTCCAGCCGCATGGCGATGGCGTTCCGTTCATTGTCCTCGCTCGCCTTGTCCAGGCTGGCATTGAGGAACTTGCCGGGCCGGTAGGCGATCCGGGTGACAACGCCCTCGGCCGGGGAACGGTTCACATGCACGTTGAGCACGGACAGGAAGATCGCCACGCGCCAGCGCGGCGTGTCCCCCAGGCCGAGTTCCACGGGCGGCACGGCGGGGGCGACCGAGACCACCGTGCCGTCGGCAGGCGCCACCAGCAGCCCCGGCCTGGGCGGCGGGAAGCGCTCCGGATCGCGGAAGAAGTACAGGCAGAAAGCCGTGAACAGCAGACCGACCCAGAACAGCCAGTTCCCGAGGGCCATGCCCCCGATCACCGCCACGCCGAGGCCGATGTAGATGAAGGGCCGGCCCGCCGGGTGCGGCGGCGCCAGCACCATTTTCACGCTTTGGATGAGGGACATGATGGTGCGCTTATGATCTGTTCATCACCTCCGGACAACCCTGGGCGGCATGCCGTCCCTTCCCTCCCCCGACCTCCTCGATCTCGGCCGCTACGCGATCTCCCGCGACGGCCGGATGCAGCCCGCCGCCGGGCGGCCGCCGCTCCGCTTCCACTTCCTGTGGCGTGGCCGGCCGGTCCATCTGCGGCTGACCGGGGGCGCCCTCGAATTCCTGGTGGAGGTGGGCGGCATCCCGTCCTCCGCCGAGGGGCGCCTCCGCCGGCAGGCCGTGTTCGCGCGGCTGGAACAGATGTCCGGCGAGATGCCGCCCGGGTGGGAGCTGCGCCTCGACCCCGCGCACCGGCTCTGGCTGCAGGCCTCGGCCGCCCCCGCCGCCCCGCCCGGCATGCTCACCGTGCTGACCGGGGTGGTGGATTTCGCCCTGGAGCTCGATGCGCGGCTGGAAGGCCTGGACATCCCCGCGCCCGCCGGCCTGGGCGGAGCCGGCCCTTCCGCGTCCATGGGCGAATCGAGGGCATAGGGCATCGTTCCCGTTCGGCCTCCTTCCACCCGTGGCGACCCCCGTTCCGGTCCCGGGGCGGACGGTTCCCGTACGGATGGCCTTGCCTTGCCGTGCCGCGCCCGGATCATCTGCGCGGCAGCGGGACGGAGGAACGGGCGCATGGCGGATGGCCGGGTGGCGGTGAAGGTCTGGGACGGCTGGATACGCCTCGTCCACTGGGGAATCGTGGCGCTCTTCGCCTTCTCGTGGTGGTCCGCCTGGACCTATCGCATGGACTGGCACCTGCGCTCCGGCCTCGCCATGCTGGCACTGCTGCTCTTCCGCCTCGCCTGGGGCGTGCTGGGATCAGAGACCGCGCGCTTCACACGCTTCCTGCGCTCGCCCCTCGCCGCGCTGCGCCACCTGTCGCATCTGGGGCGGCGGGAAGCCGATATGGAGGTCGGCCACAACGCCGCCGGCGGCTGGATGGTGCTGGCGATGCTCCTGCTCCTGCTGGTGCAGGTGGGCACGGGGCTCATGGCCGATGACCAGGTCCTGACGCATGGACCGCTGGCGCCGCATGTCGCGCCGGAAACCAGCGACCTCGCGACCGCGATCCACGCCACGAATTTCTGGCTCATCCTCGTGTTGGCCGGCCTGCATGTGCTGGCCGTGTTCGCCTATGCCCTGCTGAAGGGGCAGGACCTCGTCCGGCCCATGGTCACCGGGGTGAAGCGCCTGCCCGCCGCCATGGCCGGCAGGGCGCCCCGTCTGGGCAGCCCCGCCCTGGGCGCCGTTCTCCTGGCCGCGGCGGCCGTGGCAGCCTGGTGGATCGGACGCCTGGGCTGAGGGCCGCTCGTCCCTGGGGAACGGCGCTTCAGCGGCCCCGGAAGTTGCGGTGGCAGCCGCCGCAGCCGGCTCCCATCTCCCGGAAGGCCTGGGCCGTGGCGGCCTTGTCGCCCGAGCCCGCGGCCTGTTCCAGCTTCCCGGACGCGGCGATGGCGTTGCGGGCCGCGGCCTCGAATCCGGCGCGGTCGGACCAGACCGCCGGCAGGGCCTTGGTGTCGCCGGTCGCCGAATCCGGCGGGAAAAGCCCGGGGATCACCTCCAGCAGCCCGTGAAGGGTCTTCGCCCTGGGTGCGATGGCGGCGATGTCGCCGGAATCGAGGGCGGCCTTCATGGCCTCCAACTCCCGCTGCATCGCCTTCATGTCGTTCTTGCGTTCAGCGATCGGTCCATCGGCCTGCGCGGACGCCATGGCCCCTCCCCATCCCGCCAGGACGACGCCCAGCAGCAGCGGCGCGACACGCATGTCTTGCTTGTCTCCGACTCGGAAATCCCATGGCGAGCCTATCGCGGGATCGGGGGTGCGGCTGCGGCGGCGCGCATAAACTTCGTCCCCCTCTCTTGCCCCCCCGGCGAAGCAGCGCTATGAGCCCCCTCGCCGCAGGGAAGTGGCCGTCGGAGCGTAGCTCAGCCTGGTAGAGCACTGTGTTCGGGACGCAGGGGCCGGAGGTTCGAATCCTCTCGCTCCGACCAATTCACTTCCTGTTTTGTGGCCATCGCTAAATCGAGCGCACAGGGTTCAGAAAGCAGACTGAACACCGGCGCCGATTTCTGCGTTCGGAGGCCGGACGGCCCTGGTCATGGGGCACTCCCAGACCGATGCGGAAGTTCCCCGAAGCTGCGCGTCATGGCCGGTGACCGGCCCCGGAAATTTGCACAAGTCTTGCTTGGCCCATCCCCGCAACACGCGTTGCGAAAGGGGAACGGACTCGATGCGATTTCGCCTGCGTCATTTTCTGGCAACACTTGCCCTGTTCACGGGCATGATGGCGCACCACCCGGCCAGCGCCCAGATCGAACTGGGCCAGACGGGCCTCACCCTGACCCTGACCCCGACGGCCTCGACCGACTACACCTTCCGTGGCGTCAGCCAGACCCGCAACCGGCCGGCCATCCAGGGCCTGATCGATATCCAGCACACGAGCGGCTTCTATGTCGGGGCCTTCGCCTCGAACGTCTCGTTCAAGGGGCTGGATGCGCGGCAGGAGGTGGACATGCTGGGCGGCTACCGCTTCACCAGTGGCGGCCTGGCGCTGGATGGCGGCTTCGTCTGGTACAACTATCCCGGCTACAGCAGCCGCACCGGCGGCGGGCTCGACATGAGCTTCTTCGAGTTCGCCGCCAAGGCGTCCTACGAGATCGCGCCGGTGAAGGTGCTGGGCTCCTTCTACTACTCGCCGGATTTCCAGCTCGATGCCCACAACGCCTACTACGTGGAAGGCGGGGTCGAGCTGAAGATGCCGCTGGATGTCACGCTGGCGGGCCGCTACGGCTATCAATGGATCGACAGGAACGTCAATTACGGCCTGCCCGATTTCGGGAATTGGTCGGTCGCCCTCTCCCGCTCCTTCTACGGCGCGCTGGTCACGGTCGGCTACTACGACACGGACGTGAAGAAGCGTGAATGCGGCGGCGGCCAGAAGATCTGCGACGCCCGGGCCATGGTGAGCCTCAGCTACACCTTCTGAAGAAGGGCGATCGCCATGACCAGGCACCCGGGCCCCGGTCATGGCGCTGCCGCCCGCGCTAACGGCGGCGCGCGGCCCAGCGCATCAGCCAGGCGGCGGGAAAGGCCCAGGCCAGCCCGGCCACCAGGTAGTAGAGCGCCTGCAGGAGCCAGTGCAGGCCCAGGACGTGATCGCCCAGCGCCACGGCGACGCCGACATAGAGGACGAAGCCGAGAAGCCCGGCGATCGTGGCGAAGGCCGCGCGCAGCGTCATGATGCACAGGCCAATGCCCCAGGGCGGGCCCGACCTCAAGGGCCGGCAGACGGGCCAGCCCCCCGCCCTGGCATGGGGGCCCCGCGCAAGAGCCGGTGACGGGGCACGAAATCCGGTCTAGCAACCGCCCAGAGCCGGAGGATAGCCTCCCCCACCCCGTGCGCAGGACAGGATCGCCGCCATGGACCAAGACACGTCCGACAATCTGGACCTGAAGCAGCATATCCGCGGCATCCCGGATTTTCCGAAGCCCGGCATCCTGTTCTACGACATCTCCACCCTGCTGCGGAACGGCCTGGCCTTCCGCACGGCGATCCACCGGCTGGGCCGGGCCATCCAGCCCTATGCGCCCACCATGCTGGCCGGGATCGAGAGCCGCGGCTTCCTGCTCGCCGCCCCGTTGGCCATGGAGCTCGGCCTGGGCTTCGTGATGCTGCGCAAGCGCGGCAAGCTGCCGGGCGAGACGGTCGGGCTCGACTACGCCCTCGAATACGGCACCGACCGGATCGAGATCCAGGCGGATGCCGTGCGCCCCGGCGACCGGGTGGTGATCCTGGACGACCTGCTCGCCACCGGCGGCACCATGTCCGCCGGCATCCAGCTCCTCCGCAAGGTCGGGGCCGAGGTTCCGGCGGCGGCCGCCATGGTCGAGCTGACCTTTCTCGGCGGCCGCGACCGGCTGGGCGTGCCCTGCGAAGTGCTCGTCAGCTACGACGTCTGACGCACGGCCGCGATGGAAGGGGCATGAGGGCGCCGGAACGGCTGGCGGCGGCGGGAGGGGCCAGGAGCGCCCCTTCCCTGACGCGGCGCGCGCTGCTGCCCGTGGC
>NZ_BDLP01000062.1:0-17062 GCF_001950415.1 Roseomonas sp. TAS13 | reverse complement strand
GCACCTGCCCCCCCTCCTCGGCCACCAGCACGGCCTGTCCGCTTTCCGGCGCGATCAGCCCGGTGATCGCCGCGGGGGCGATCTCGTTGCCGCTGAGCTGGCGCATCAGCGCGACCAGCACCGGGACATCCCCCGGCACCGCAGGCCTCACCGCGATCACGCGACCTTGCCCAGCACGCGCCCGGCCACGGCGTCGAGCTTCGCCATCAGCGCCGGATCGCGCTTCTCCGGCGGGGTCACGAGCGCCATCTCCAGCGCCCGGTCGCAGCCATAGGGGCAGGCGCCGCGCGGCGCGCCCAGCGAGGGGATCACCCGCTTCACCAGGGTCCGCGCCTTGTCGGCGTTGCCGTGCATGATCTTGACCACCGCATCGACGGTGACGTGGTCATGGTCCGGGTGCCAGCAGTCGAAATCCGTCACCATGGCGACGGTGGCGTAGCAGAGCTCCGCCTCGCGGGCGAGCTTGGCCTCCGGCATGTTGGTCATGCCGATCACGTCGCAGCCCCAGGCGCGGTAGAGTTCGCTTTCCGCCTTGGTGGAGAATTGCGGCCCCTCCATCACGAGATAGGTGCCGCCGCGCTTGTGCGGGATGCCGATCTCGCGGGCCGCCGCCTCCATCGCGTCGCCGAGCCGGGTGCAGACGGGATGCGCCATCGACACATGCGCGACGCAGCCGGTCTCGAAGAAGGTCTTCTTGCGGGCGAAGGAACGGTCGATGAACTGGTCCACGATCACGAAATGCCCGGGCGGCAGGTCGCCGTTCAGGCTGCCCACGGCGGAGACGGACAGGATCTCCGTCACGCCGGCGCGCTTCAGCACGTCGATATTGGCGCGATAGTTCAGCTCGCTCGGCGGCACGCGGTGGCCGCGGCCATGGCGCGGCAGGAAGACGCAGCGCACGCCGTCGAGGCGACCGAAGAGCAGCTCGTCGGAGGGCTCGCCCCAGGGGCTCTCCACCCGGCGCCATTCGCGCTCCACAAGCCCGTCGATGTCGTAGAGGCCGGAGCCTCCGATCACGCCGATCACGGGTTCGATCAGGTCGGACATGCTGCATCCTCTCGGAAACGGGCAACGGCCGCGCAAGGCGGCCGTGAGGGATTCCCGGAACACGGGCTTGCCCCCACCATGCCCGTTTCCCGGCATGGCGGGTATCGCCCTCAGTGCAGGTCGGCCCAGACCCTGCGCTTCACCGCATAGGCGAGCCCGGCCAGGACGACGAGGAAGATCAGGATCTTGATGCCCATGGCGCGGCGGGTTTCCAGGTTGGGCTCGGCGGCCCAGGCCAGGAAGGTGGCGACGTCGCGCGACATCTGGTCCTCGGTCGCCTTGGTGCCGTCCGCGAACTCGACCTGCCCTTCGTTCAGCGGCTTGGGCATGGCGATCATGTGGCCGGGGAAGTACTTGTTGTAGTGCATCCCGTCCGGCAGGTTCACGCCCTCGGGCGGATCGGCATAGCCGACCAGCAGGGCATGGAGGTAGTCCGCCCCGCCTTCCCGCGCCTTGGCGATCACCGAGAGATCCGGCGGCAGGGCGCCGTTGTTGGCGACGCGCGCGGCGTTCTCGTTCGGGAAGGGCGCGCGGAAGCGGTCGCTCGGCCGGCCGGGACGAGGGTTCACCTGGCCGTTGTCGTCCGGCGCGCCGGGCACCTCCACCGAGGCGGCGGCCGCCTGCACCATGGCTTCCGGCAGGCCGATCTGGGTCAGGTTCCGGTAGTAGAGCTGGTGCAGCGAATGGCAGTTGGCGCAGACCTGCATGTAGACCTGCGCCCCCCGCTGCAGCGCCGCGCGGTCGAAGGTCCCGATCGGGCTGCTGAAGGAGAAGCCCGCCTTCGGGATCTCGACCTCGCCTTCGGCCGCCCGGGCCAGCGCCGGGGCAAGCACCGGCCCCAGGGCGAACAGGGATGCCAGGGCGGCGCGCCCGGCCAGAGGCTTGAGGCGACGGATCATCACGCCTTCTCCATTGGCTTGCCCGCGGCCCCGGCCGGCAGCGGCCCGCCGCCCCGCCGCAGCACCGGCCGGCTGATGCTTTCGGGCAGCGGCAGGGGCTTCTCCAGCCGCGACAGCAGCGGCAGGATCACCAGGAAGTAGAGGAAGTAGTAGGCCGTCGCGACGCGGCCGATGGTCACGTAAGGCTCCTCCGGCGGCTTGCCGCCGATCCAGAGCAGCACGAAGAAGCTTACCACCCAGACGAAGAAGAAGGGGCGCGCCAGGGGCCGGAAGCGCATGGAGCGGACCGGCGAGGCATCCAGCCAGGGCAGTATGAAGAGCACCGCGATGGCGCTGAACATCATCAGCACGCCGCCGAGCTTGCTCGGAACCGCGCGCAGGATGGCGTAGAAGGGCAGGAAGTACCATTCGGGCACGATATGCGCCGGCGTCACCAGCGGGTTGGCCGGGATGTAGTTGTCCGGGTGGCCCAGGTAGTTCGGCGCGAAGAAGACCAGCACGGCGAAGACGATGAAGTAGACGACCAGCCCGACGCTGTCCTTGGCCGTGTAGTAGGGGTGGAAGGGGATGGTGTCCTGCGGCCCCTTGGGCTGGATGCCCAGCGGATTGTTCGAGCCCGCGATGTGCAGCGCCGCGATGTGCAGGAAGACCACGCCCACGATCACGAAGGGCAGCAGGTAGTGCAGGGCGAAGAAGCGGTTCAGCGTGGGATTGTCCACGGAGAAGCCGCCCCAGAGCCAGGTCACGATGTGCTCGCCCACCAGCGGGAAGGCCGAGAACAGGTTGGTGATGACGGTGGCGCCCCAGAAGGACATCTGCCCCCAGGGCAGCACGTAGCCCATGAAGGCCGTGGCCATCATCAGCAGGAACAGCACCACGCCCAGGATCCAGAGCAGTTCCCGCGGCGTCTTGTAGGAGCCGTAGTAGAGCCCGCGGTAGATGTGGATATAGACCACGATGAAGAACATCGAGGCGCCGTTGGCATGGGCGTAGCGCAGCAGCCAGCCGTAGTTCACGTCGCGCATGATGCGCTCGACGCTGTCGAAGGCCAGGTTGGCGTTGGGCGTGTAGTTCATCGCCAGGAAGATGCCGCTGGCGATCATGATCACCAGCGTCACCATGGCCATGGCGCCGAAGTTCCAGAGGTAGTTGAAGTTCCGCGGCGTGGGGAAGGAGCCGTATTCCTTCTCCATCATCGTGAAGATCGGCATGCGCTGGTCGATCCACCGCAGCACCGGATTCTTGACGTCGCTCTCGATCAGGCCAGGGGCGGCCATGGGATCCTCCTCAATCCTGGACAGGCGGTGTCGCCGGGTTCGTCCCGGCGTACAGCCCCTCAGCCAATGCGAATCCGGGTGTCGTTGGTGAAGGCATAGGGCGGCACCACCAGATTCGTCGGGGCCGGCCCCTGCCGGATCCGCCCGGCGGTGTCGTAGACGCTGCCGTGGCAGGGGCAGAACCAGCCACCATAGGCGCCCCGCTCATCCGTCGGCTTCTGCCCGAGCGGCACGCAGCCCAGATGCGTGCAGATGCCGACCACGACCAGCCAGGGCTCCTTGCCCGGCTTGGTGCGGCTCTGGTCCGTCGCCGGGTCCTTCAGCGCCGACATCGGCGTGTCCACCGCGGCCTTCACCTCCTCCGGCGTGCGGTGGCGGATGAAGACCGGCTTGCCGCGCCAGACCACGGTGATGGCCTGGCCCGCCGCCACCGGCCCCAGGTCCACATCCGTGGTGGAAAGGGCCAGCGTATCCGCCGCCGGGTTCATGGAATTGATGAAGGGCCAGGCGATCGCGCCCGCGCCCACCAGGGCGAAGGAGCCGGTGACCAGTGTGAGGAAGTCGCGCCGTCCCGTGGCGTGGCCGTGGGAATCGCCCCCTTGCGGCGGCAGCCCCGGACGTTCGCTCTGGGTCTTGCCCGATCCCGTCAGTCCGGGAATCGACCCCGATACACCCGCGGTCGCCATCTGCTCGGCCATGCGTCTTGTCGTCCCACGTCGCCAGATCTTGTGCCCCGGCCATCCGGTCCCGTGACACCCGATTCAGCGACATGCCCATTCTGGGACACGCCCACCCCGGAAGGCATGGAAACCAGACAGCCGTTCGTCCTCCCGCCATGCCGGCCCAGGGAGGACCGGGTCCGGCGTCGGACCTTGGGGGGACGCGAAAGGTCGCCATTCCGGCCACCGTTTCCACCCCCTTGTTGCGACCATATAAGTCTGTGGCGCGACGGGTGGCAACGCCACCTGTCGCGCCCGACACATTCGGGGTGCCGAAATGACACAGATCCCGCCTGACAGCCTTCCCGCCGGCACGGCCGGTGGCGGCGCCCGCGACGATGCCCGGGCGGAAGCCCCCGGTGCCGCCCCCGATACCTCCCTGGCGCGCCACCCCCTCGCCGCCCCGGCCCGCGCCTGGTTCGAATCGCTGCGCGACCGGCTCTGCGCGACCTTCGAGGCGATCGAGGACGAGCTCTCCTCCACCCCCCATGCCGGCCTGCCGCCCGGCCGCTTCGAGCGCCGTCCCTGGCAGCGCCCGGAAGGCGGCGGTGGCGTGATGTCGGTGATGCGCGGTCGGGTCTTCGAGAAGGTGGGGGTGAACGTCTCCACCGTCTGGGGCGAGTTCTCGCCGGAATTCCGCCGCTCGATTCCCGGGGCCGAGGAGGACCCGCGCTTCCTGGCCACCGGCGTGTCGCTGGTGGCGCATATGCGTTCCCCCCGCGTGCCGGCGGCGCACATGAACACCCGCTTCATCACCACGACGCGAAGCTGGTTCGGCGGCGGCGGCGACCTGACCCCCATGGTGCCCGAGGCACCCGAGGCGCGGGAGGATGCGGCGGGCTTCCACGCCGCCTTCCACGCCGCCTGCGACCGGCACGACCCGTCCTACTATCCGCGCTTCAAGGCCTGGTGCGACGAGTACTTCTTCCTGCCGCATCGCAACGAGCCGCGCGGGCTGGGCGGGATCTTCTACGACTGGCTGGGGCGGGACGACGCGGAGGACAGGCTGGCGGACCACTTCGCCTTCACCCGCGACGTGGGCGATGCCTTCCTCGCTGCCTATCCGGCCATCGTGCGGCGCCGGATGCATGAGCCCTGGACGCCGGAGGAACGGGAGAACCAGCTCGTCCGGCGCGGCCGCTACGTGGAGTTCAACCTGATCCACGACCGCGGCACGCTGTTCGGGCTGAAGACGGGCGGCAATACCGAGGCGATCCTGATGTCCCTGCCGCCCGAGGTCCGCTGGCCCTGACCTATTGGCCCTGGCTCACCGGCTCCGACCTTCGGCCCTGAGCCGCCAGCCCCCGAAGGCCCGGGCCGCCTATTTCAGGCGGCGCGCCAGCTCGGCCAGCTTCGCCAGGTGTTCGCCCAGGAACTTCCGTGTGCCCTCGTCGGTCAGCCGCCCTTCCGCATCGAACTTGCTGCCGGCGCCGCCGACCAGGACCTCGCCGCCGGGCAGCACATGGCAGCTCATGATCGAGAGCACCTGCCGGAGCTGATAGTTGGCGAGCGCGGTGCCGAGCACACCGGGTCCGGCGCCGATCACCGAGGCCACCTTGCCGATGGCGGGCGGCGCGGGCGGGCGGGACACCCAGTCCAGCGCGTTCTTGATTACGCCGGAGAAGGAGCGGTTGTATTCCGGCGTGGAGATGAGCAGCGCATCCGCATCCGCCACGGCGAGCCGCAGGGCCTCGACCGGGGCGGGATAGCCCTGGGTCCGGACGTCGTCGTTGTAGAGCGGGATCTCGCCGAGGTCGAAGACCCGCACCGTGACACCCGCAGGTGCCAGTTCCGCGGCCGCATGCAGCAGCGCCGTGTTGTAGGAGCCTTTCCGGAGACTGCCGGACAGGGCCAGAATCTTGAGGGAGTCGCTCATCGGGCCTCTTGGTCAGGAAAATGCAGGCCGGGACGAAGCCCCGACCCGCCGCCCCTGACTTAGGCCCCACTGACGGCCGCGGAAATGGCGCAGTGCAACAGCGCCATCACCACCCGCTATCGCCGCTATTTCCGGCGCGGATCGGAACTGTGGTGGCGGTCCGCCTCGCCCCCGCCGCCGGACACCTGGCTGCGCGAGGTGCTGGTGGCCTCACCGGGCCGGGGCTCCTCCGCGTGGCGGGTGGAATGGCCGTGGTTGCCGCCCTGATGGCTGCTGCCGGGCCCTCCACCGGACCGGTCGGCCTCCTCGGTCTTCTTGCTGGTGGACATCCTCACCGGTCCTGCTGATAGCCCTGGTGGGTGGTGTTCTGATGCGTGTTGCCCTGGCGGCCCTGCTGCGCCGGGTCGCGCTGCGTGGCGTTGGCCTTGGCCTCCTTCGGCGAAATCTCGCCTTTTCCGGCGTTGCTGACACCATGCGGGCTTCGGTTCTCCGGCGGCACGGGAGGGAGATGGGCGTTGCTCATGGCGTCTTCCTTCTTTCCCTTGTTCTGGTCCCGCCCCTCCTAACGCTTCCGGGCCGGGCTCCGTTGCCCCTCGCCGGGCCAGCCCATCACGGCGCATGGTGCCAGCCCTGCCTTTCCGCCCGGGCCTGCCGCTTGTCCTGGCCCGGACGCGACGCCATACCCCTGGCGTGCCGAAAGATCCCTCCACCTCCGCTGGGCGCCGTGCCGCCTGGGCGGACAGCCTCCTGCACGACCACTCCATCCTGCGCATCGGCTGGCGGAACTGGGGCGCGGTCGAACCGGGTCGCCTGTACCGCTCCAACCACCCCCAGCCCTGGCAGCTCGCCCAGGCGGCGCGGCGCTTCGGGCTGCGCTCCGTGGTCAATCTCCGCGGGCAGCGGGTGGAATGCGGCTCCGACGCCCTGTCGCGTGAGGCGGCGCTGCGACTCGGGCTGGCGCATTACGACGCCCCCTTCGAGAGCCGGGGCGCCCCACACAAGGACCGCATCCTGCGCCTGGCGGAACTCTTCGGGCGGATCGAGGAGCCCGTGCTGATCCACTGCAAGTCCGGCGCCGACCGCACCGGGCTGGCGGCGGGGCTCTGGCTGCTGCTACAGGGGCGCCCGCCCGAGGAGGCGGTAGCGCAGCTTTCCCTGCGCTGGGGGCATATCTCCGCCAGCAGGACGGGGATTCTCGATGCCTTCTTCCGGCTCTATGCCATGGCCTGTCGGAGCGGGGCCTCCCCCAAGCCCTTCCTCGACTGGCTGCGCGAGGATTACGACGAGGCCGCACTTCGCCAGTCCTTCACCTCCCGCCCCTGGGCCGACCGCATCGTGGACGGGCTGTTGCGGCGGGAGTAGGCCACCCCCTTATATCCTCCCGCCTGTCGCGGAGACGCCATGCACCCGTTTCACGATCACTGCCGCCGCGAACTGGCCCAGATGAAGGCCGAAGGGCGCTACCGGACCTTCGCCGACCTCAGCAAGTCGCGCCATGGCTTCCCCCGCTACACCATGCCGGATGGGCGGGAGGTTCTGGTCTGGTCCTCCAACGACTATCTGGGCCTGGGCGGCTCCGACATCCTGGCCGAGGCCGCGAAGCGGGCGGTCGAGGAGCACGGCGTCGGCTCCGGCGGCACGCGCAACATCTCCGGCAACACGTCCTACCATGTCGCGCTGGAGGCCGAGCTGGCCACGCTGCACCGGAAGGAGGCGGCGCTGGTCTTCACTTCCGGCTATGTCGCCAACCAGGCGGCGCTGGGCACCATCCTGGCCAGCATGGGCGGCAACTGGCAGGTCTTCTCCGACGAGAAGAACCACGCCTCCATGATCGCGGGCATGAAGAACGCCCGGAAGGCGATCTGGCGCCACAACGACGTGGCCCATCTGGACGAGCTGCTCGCCCGTGCCGAACCGGGGGTGAACAAGCTGGTCGCCTTCGAATCCGTCTATTCCATGGACGCGGATATCGGCCCGCTAGCGGACATCATCGCCGTTGCCCGCAGGCACGGCGCGCTGACCTATCTCGACGAGGTCCATGCCGTCGGCATGTACGGCGAGCACGGCGCCGGCGTGGCGGAGCGCGACGGGGTGCTGGACGGTATCGACATCGTCCAGGGCACGCTGGGCAAGGCCTTCGGCTGCCATGGCGGCTATGTCGCGGGCGATGCGGCGGTGATCGACTGGCTGCGCTCCTCCGCCTCGGGCTTCATCTTCACCACCTCCATGCCGCCCTGCATCGCCGCCGCCGCCCTGGCCTCCGTCCGCCATGTGAAGGGCGCGACGGCACTGCGGGAACGACACCAGGAACGGGCGGCGCGGCTGAAGGCCGCGTTCCGCGAGGCGGGCGTGGAGCCCATGCCCTCGATGAGCCATATCGTGCCGGTGCGCGTCGGCGACGCCGCCCTGTGCCGCGAGGTCAGCCGCCTGCTGCTGGAGGACCACGGCCTCTATGTGACGCCGATCAACTACCCCACCGTCCCACGTGGAACGGAACGCCTGCGCTTCACCCCCACCCCGCTGCATGGCGATGCGGAAATTGCCCAGGCCGCGCGGGCCGTGGCCCAGGTGCTGCGCCAGCTCCGGGCCGCCTTCGCCGCCTGATCCGGGCGGCGGCTCTCCGCGCCGGGTCGCGCTTCTGATCCGGCGTTGCGCTCTCCCCGAGGCGAGAGGCGCCCCCCCGGCGGCCAGCCACGGGGCACAACGCGGCCAGAGACAGCCACTCCGGGCGTGGCCGGGGGGCAACGCCCCCGCCGCGCATCGAACGCATGGCGCGGGCGATGTTTCTCCGGCTTGGTGCGCGCGGCGGCGCGACCTATCTCTCCCCGGATGACCCGCATCCTTCCGCCGACATGCTGCGCCTGACCGAGCTTCGCCTGCCCCTGGACCATCCCGAGCCCGCCCTGCGCGCCGCGCTGCTGCGGCGCCTTGGCGTGACGGAGGCGGATCTGCTGGGCTTCACCGTGGCGCGACGCGGCCATGACGCGCGCAAGAAGTCCCAGATCCTGCTGGTCTATACGCTGGACGTGGAGCTGCGGAACGAGGCCGCGGTGCTGCGCCGCTTCGCCCAGGACCGCAACATCGCCCCGGCGCCCGACACGCGCTACCGCTTCGTGGCACGGGCGCCGGAGGGCTTCGCCAATCGTCCGGTGGTGATCGGCGCCGGCCCCTGCGGGCTGATGGCCGGGCTGGTCCTGGCGCAGATGGGCTTCCGCCCCATCATCCTGGAGCGCGGCAAGGTGGTGCGGGAACGCACCAAGGACACCTGGGCGCTCTGGCGCAAATCGGTGCTGACGCCCGAGAGCAACGTGCAGTTCGGCGAGGGCGGCGCGGGCACCTTCTCCGACGGCAAGCTCTATTCCGGCATCAAGGACCCGCAGAACCTGGGCCGGAAGGTGCTGGAGGAATTCGTGAAGGCCGGGGCGCCGGAGGAGATCCTCTTCGTCTCCAAGCCGCATATCGGCACCTTCCGCCTCGTCACCATGGTGGAAAGCATCCGCGCGACGGTGGAAGCCCTGGGCGGCGAATACCGCTTCGGCGCGCGGGTCGAGGACCTGGAGATCGGGACCGCTCCGGACGGCACGCGCCAGGTCCGCGGCGTGGTGCTCCAGGACGGCGAGCGCATCCGCGCCGACCATGTGGTGCTGGCCCTGGGCCACAGCGCCCGGGACAGCTTCGCCATGCTGCACGAGCGCGGCGTCTACATGGAGCCCAAGCCCTTCTCCCTCGGCGTGCGGATCGAGCATCCGCAGTCGCTGATCGACCGCGCCCGCTTCGGCCCCTTCGCCGGACACAGGACGCTGGGGGCGGCGGACTACAAGCTGGTCCACCACGCCGCCAACGGGCGGGCGGTCTATTCCTTCTGCATGTGCCCCGGCGGCACGGTGGTGGCCGCGACGTCGGAGCCCGGCCGCGTCGTGACCAACGGCATGAGCCAGTATTCCCGCGCCGAGCGGAACGCCAATTCCGGCATCGTGGTCAGCATCACCCCGGACGACTATCCGGGTGGGCCGCTGTCCGGCATCGCGTTCCAGCGCCACTGGGAATCCCTGGCCTTCGAGGCGGGCGGCAGCACCTATGCCGCCCCGGCGCAGCGCGTCGGCGATTTCCTGGCCGGACGCCCCTCGACGGAACTCGGCAGCGTCATCCCCTCCTACAAGCCGGGGGTGACGCCCACCGACCTCGCCCTCTGCCTGCCGGATTTCGCCGTGGCGGCGATCCGCGAGGCCCTGCCCGCCTTCGCCCGGCAGATCCCGGGCTTCGCCATGGAGGATGCGGTGATGACGGGGGTGGAGACGCGCACCTCCTCCCCGCTGCGCATCCGCCGCGGCGAGGACCTGCAAAGCCTGAACACGCGCGGCCTGTTCCCGGCCGGCGAGGGCGCGGGCTATGCGGGCGGCATTCTGTCCGCCGGGGTGGACGGCATCCGCATCGCCGAGGCGGTGGGGCGGAGCCTGTTGGGGGCTGTGGAAACACAGGCCGCCGCCTGAGCCACCGCGACCCGGCCTCTCCACCGGCCCAGGCCGCCCGAAACGGGGCCAGGGCACGGAAATCACGCCTTTCTCGCTCCTCCAGCGGGAACCGGCCATAATCCTGCCGCCTGGCCCGCCTAACCGGCCGGGCCCGGGAAAACGCCCCGGGAAAAGCCAGGAGGACCGCATGCCCATCCCGCCCCCCCTCGTTGCCCATGCCCCGGCGGCCACGATCGACGAGCTGGAGAGCATGAGCCTGCGGCTGGCGGACGAGGTGGTCCGGCTGCGCATGCAGGCCAGCAGCCAGAAGGACGAACTGGCCGCCGGAAGGACCCGTACGGCGGCCCAGACGCGCGAGATCGCCGCGCTGCGGGAGGAACTGGCGAGGATGCGGGAGAAGCTGGGCGAGGCGGAAACGCGGCTGAGCGTGGAGGCCATGCATGCCGAGGGGCTGCGGGCCCAGGGCCTCTATCTGGTTTCCCTGGGAACCGAGGCGCCCCGCGCCAGCGAGCCGAGCGGCCAGCACTACGCGGATGGCGAGGTGAAGACCCGGCTCGCGGTGGTCTACGAGGAAGCCTTCGACCGCAAGGGCCACGAGATGGGCATTTCCGACCCGACCCAGTTCCGGGCGGATTGACCCCCGCGCGCCACAACCATAACTGGTACGGGTTGGGGCCGGTGCCAGTCACGGCCGGGGCGGCCCTACGGCACAAGGCTTCCGCAATGCAAAACGGACCGCCCCCGGCCGCGTTAGGGCCTCGGTCCGGATATGGCAGGTGGCTTGCGGGTGGGTAACATCAGGGCGATCAGGCGCTGGCGTCCAGCGATGCTGTCAGGGCGTGCGGCGCTCCTCCAGCCCGGCCGCAACCTCTGGCGGCTGGCGCGGGCGGAACGGGCCACGCTGCTGCCGGATGCCGCGCCCTACTACGACGCGCTGCGGAAGGCGCTCCGCAATGCCCGGCACAGCATCCAGATCGTCGGCTGGGACATCGACAGCCGCACGCCGCTGGCCGGCCCCTCTGGCCGGGTGGAGGACGGGCTGCCGGAAACGCTCGGCCCCTTCCTGAGCGCCCTGGCCGAGCGCAATCCGGACCTCAGGATCCGCCTGCTGCTCTGGGACTATTCCGTCCTCTACGCCATGGAGCGCGAGTTGCTGCCGGTACTGGCGCTGCGCTGGAACACGCCCCCCAATGTCGAGCTCTGCCTGGACGATACGGTCCCCTTCGGCGCCTCCCACCACCAGAAGATCGTGGTGGTGGACGGCGCCATCGCCTTCGCCGGCGGGCTGGACCTGACCATCCGCCGCTGGGACACGGCGGAGCACGACCCGGACAACCCGTTGCGCGTCGACCCCGGCGGCGCGCCCTACCCGCCCTTCCACGACGTGCAGATGCTGGTGGACGGCCCCGCCGCCGCCGATCTGGCGGAGCTGGTGCGCCGCCGCTGGGCCCGCGCCGCCTGCGAGGAACTGCCGCCCGCCCCGCCCGCCCCGCACGATCCATGGCCGGAGGGCGTGGCGCCGGATTTCCATGACATCGCCGTGGGCATCGCCCGCACCGAGCCCGCCACGGAGGACCGCGACGGGCACCGACAGCCCCCCATCCGCGAGATCCGGCAGCTCTACCTCGACACCATCGCCACCGCGGAGCGCTGGATCTACGCGGAGAACCAGTTCCTCACCTGCGGCACCATCGCCCGCGCCTTCATCCGCCGGCTGAAGGAGCGGCCGGAACTCCAGATCCTCCTGGTCTGCCCGAAGACGCACCACACCTGGCTGGAGCACCGCACCATGCTGGCCGGGAGAATCCGCTTCATGCGCGCCATCCGCCGCGCCGGCATGGGCGGGCGCGTCCGGCTGGTCTTCCCGCATGTGCGCGGGACGCGGACCGAGCACGAGGTCATGGTGCATGCCAAGGTCATGATCATCGACGACCGGCTGCTGCGCGTCGGCTCCTCCAACCTCTGCAACCGGTCCATGGGCACGGACACGGAATGCGACCTGATCCTAGAGGCTGGGGACGAGGCCGGGCGCCGGTCGGTGCGGCGTGTCCTGGGCCGCCTCCTCGGCGAGCATCTGGGCGTTTCGGGCGAGGCGGCGACGGAGGCCCTCGGCAGGCACGGCGCGCTGTTCGCGGCGGTGGATGCCCTGAATGGCGGGGACCATTCCCTGCGCCCCATCGAGGATGGCGAGTTGAAGCGACACGAGCGCGTGCCCACGCTGGAAGCGGCGGCCGACCCGCACCGCCCGATCGGGGCGGAGGAATTCTTCGCCGACTTCGCCCCCGGCAATCCCGGCGGCAAGCCCTGGCCGCTGCTGCTGAAAGCGCTGCTGGTGCTGGTGCCGGTCGTGGCCATCGGCCTGCTCTGGCGCTACACGCCGATGGCGGACCTCGTCTCGCCCTCCGCCATCCGCGCCATGCTGGACGAAGGCGGCGGCTGGGGCCCTTTCGCGGCCATCGGCCTCTTCCTGCTGCTGGGCCTGCTGGCCTTTCCGGTCAACGTGCTGATCATCGCCACCGCCGCCACCTTCGGCACCTGGCCGGGGCTGGGCTATGCCACCGGCGGCGCCATGCTCAGCGCCGCCGCCATGTACGGCCTGGGCCGCCGCATGGGGCCGGACCTGCTGCGGCGCTTCCTGGGCCCCCGCATCAACCGCGTCAGCCAGAGCGTGGCCCGCAACGGCATCATGGCGGTCACCGCCATCCGCCTGCTGCCGGTGGCACCCTTCACCCTGGTCAACCTCGTCGCCGGGGCGATGCGCATCCGCTTCTTCGACTACATGGCCGGCACCTTCCTGGGCCTGCTGCCGGGCGTGGTGCTGATGTCGGCGCTGGGCGACCGGATGACCCGCATCCTGGAATTCCCCACGGTGGAGAACGTGGCGCTGCTGCTCGGGCTGATGGTGCTCTGGGCGGGCGTCACCTGGGGCCTCCAGCGTCTCGTCCGGCACCTGCGGCACGAGGGCTGAGCTTGCCGCACCGCAAAGCCCTGCCGCCATCGCCCGCGCCGCCATCACACAAGCCGCCGGGCGGCCTGCGCGTCATGAGCTGGAACATCCATGCCGGGATCTGCCCCGCCGGGCGCTACGACCTCGGCCGCGTCATCGCCCTGGTGCGGCGCCACGCGCCCGACCTGGTCGCCTTGCAGGAAGTGGAGGGCCGCAACCGCCATGATGGCGAGCAGCCCTTCCGCCTGCTGCGCGAGGCCCTGGGCGGGCAGGCGGTGGAGGCCGCCACGATGCGCGAGGCCGGGGGCAGCTACGGCCACATGCTGATCAGCCGCCTGCCCCTGCGCGAGGCGGCGGTACACGATGCCTCCTTGCCGGGGCGCGAGCCGCGCGCGGTGATCTCGGCGGTGCTGGACCTCGCCGGTGGCCCGCTGCACGTCTTCTCGGCGCATTTCGGCCTGCAGGGACGCGAAAGGCGGCACCAGGCAAGGGTCCTGGCCGGGCTGGCGCGACAGGTGGAAGGCCCCGCCCTGGCCATGGGCGACTTCAACGAATGGAGCTGGCGCGGCGCCGTGGACCGCGCCTTCCTCGGCATCCTGCCGGTCCGCACGCGGGAAAGGACCTTCCCCGTGCGGCGCCCGCTGCTTTCGCTGGACCGGATCTACGGCCGCCCGCGCCAGCTCCTGCGCCGGAGCTGGACCGACCCCGCCGCCCGGGAAGCCTCCGACCACCTGCCCGTCCTGGCGGAAATCGAATGGCCGGGCGGGTAGCCCGCCGTCGCGCGTAGCGGCCGGCCCCGGGGGAGAGGCGCTGCCTTTCCCGCCGGCCCCTCTCTCCGCCGGGGAAGCGCAACGCCGGACAGGACCGTCAGCGTTCCTCGGACACCCGGTCCCGGGTTTCGTCGGCGATGCGGAAGGGCGGCTCGGGCGTCGCGGTCACGTAGCGCATCTCTGCCGTCTCCCCGTCCTCCCCGTCGTCCTGTTCCGCCACCACCTCCCGGGAGGGCAGCCGGTCGCCGGCCAGCCGCTCGAAGCGGCCCACCAGCTGCGGCGCGTCCAGGATCATGCGCTGGAAATCCGCGGCGCTCAGCTCCAGCAGGTGGCAGAAGCTGGTGGCCCGCGCGCGGGCCTTGCGGCGGCCGCCATGGATCAGCTCGTGCTCCCCGAAGAACTCGTTGGGGCCCAGCCGGACTTCCTGGCCGTCCTGCATGAATTCGACTTCGCCGGAACTGATGAAATAGACCGAATGCGCCTTCTGCCCGGGGCGGTAGATGCGCTCGCCCGGCACGGTGAAGCGCACCGTCATGCTGATGGCGATGTCGTGCAGCACCGCCTCCTGCAACCCGATGAAGACGGGAAAATCCTTGATCCGCATGTCGAGCCCGGATTGCAGGTTGAACTTCAGCGGCCGGCCGATATGGCGGCGCGCCTGGTCCAGCGACCGGGACAGCTCCTCGTAGAGCTCCTCCCCGATCAACGATTCGCTGCGCAGGCTGGCATACTCGTCCGCCTCCTGCCGCAGCCCGATCTGGCGCAGCATCCGGCTCTCCAGCGCCTCGGCATAGCCAGGGTATTGCAGGCGCAGCGTGTCCATCGCGTCGGCCAGCAGGTCCTCCCGCCGCGCGACGATGTCGCTCACCACCTCGGTCACGCGGGCACCCAGCACCGGCTCCATGCGGCGGCGCATGAAGCGCGACATGGCGACGGACACCAGATGCGTGAGCAGCAGGGTCTCGAAACGCTCGGCCATGCAGTGCATCAGCGGCGTGTCGATGCGGAAGTTCCGGTGCAGCCACTGCGCCGCCTGGAAGCGCAGCGTCGGCCGCAGCCGCCGCCGCGCCGCCTGGATGTAGCCGAGCCGCCCCTCGGAGCGGGCCCCGTCGATCATGCTCTCCGCGGTCCAGAGCAGGTTCTCCATGACACGGCGGGAAAGGCCATGGTCCTTGAAGATCTCCAGCAGGACGGCGCGTTCCTGCGAGGCATAGGTGATCAGGCCCAGCGTCACGCGGTCGCGGTCGCCGATCGCCGTGTCGAAGGTGTTGGCGGCGGTCTCGACCTTCACCCGGCGCTCGTACATGTCGAGGACATGGGCGCAGGCCTGGGGGGAGAAGCCGAAGTCGCGTGCCGTGTCGCGCAGCCGGTCCCGCACCTCGCCGAGCCCGATGGCCACCACCTGGTTGCGCAGCGCCTGGTCGGTGGGCGAGAGCTGGTCGAGCTTCAGCGCCCGCACCAGGAAGCGCAGCGTGGTGCCGTTCACCAGCAGGGTGAAGAGCACGTAGCCGGTGGCCAGGATGGTGATGAAGCGCTGCGTCGCCGCCGGCACGCCGACATGCTCGGTCACCGACAGCGCCAGCGCCAGGGTGATGGCGCCGCGCAGCCCCCCCCAGAGGATGGTGACCTTGAAGCGGATCGGGATACGCTGCGAGATGCCGACCCAGCGCAGGACCGGCAGCAGGCCGAAGAGCACCACCGCCCGGGCCAGCGTGGCGGCCAGCACCACCGCGCCGACCAGCACCAGGTCCCACCGTGTCATGCCGAGCAGCAGCCGCGGCACCAGCATCGAGGCCAGCACGAAGACCAGCGAGCTGGCCCAGAAGGCGAGCTGTCCCCAGACATCGGTGAGATAGGACCAGCTCTGCGGCCGGAAGGTGGAGGGGCCGATGGCGCTGACCGTCAGCCCCGCCGCTGCCGCCGCCACCACGCCGGAGGCGCCCAGGACCTCGTCGCAGAGGATATAGGCGAAATAGGGCAGCGCGAGCGTCATCGTCACCTCGGCCGCCCGGTTGCCGCCCAGCACGGGCATGACGAAGAGCATGGCCCGCGCGAAGACGAAGCCGACCGCCAGCCCCTCCACGAAGGAGACCACCAGCGTCACGCCGCCGGCCAGCCAGTCCGGCTCGTGATGCCCCACGATCTGCGCCAGCAGGATGGTGAAGATCGAGATGGCCGCCGCGTCGTTCAGCAGGCTCTCGCCCTCCACCAGTCGGGTCAGCCGGCTGTCGGCGCCAATGTCGCGGAAGACGCCCACCACCGCCGAGGGGTCGGTCGTGGCGACGATGGCACCCAGCAGCAGGCAGGAGGCCAGCGGCACGCCCGCGATGGGAGCCAGCGCGAAGCCGATCGCCGCCGTGGTCACCAGCACCGCCACCACCGCCAGGACCAGCACCGGCGCGGCGTCGCGCGCCAGGCGCCGCACGTCGATGGAGAGCGCGCCGTGGAAGACCAGCAGCGGCAGGAAGATGAAGAGGAAGACCTCCGCGTTCACCGGGAAGTTGATCAGCGTGCCGGCGACGTCGTCGATCGCCTTGTTCACCCGCTGTTCCATCAGATAGGCGGCCCCGCCGCCAAGCACGGTTCCCACCACCGCCAGCAGCACCGTGTCGGAAACCATCAGGCGCTTCGCCAGGGGCTGCACGGCGCTCACCACCACCAGGAGCGCGGCGATGGCCAGGAGGATATGAGGAAGGTTGATCAGCATCACCGGCAGCTTCTACCCGATGCGGTGAGGAAATGTGACGGAATGCGGCATCGGCATGGCGCGGGGCACAGGCCCGCCTCCCCGTTGAAGGAGGCATTATCGTACCCCCAGGTCTCCGGAATGTGTCGCGATCCTTGCCGATCCGCGCATTCCGTCGCACCGGGGCACGTCCGCCGCTCTCCGTTGCGCGGCGCGGGCCCGTGCGGACGCGGCCGGGCCATGCGTCCGCGGAGGCGCCGTCCGGCTTGCGGCCCGGGGCCGGGTGGCACATGTAAAAGCCATGCTCCCAGCCTCGTGGCACCGGCCGGCTCTGGCCCCCCGCCCTGCGTCCGCAGGACCGCGCCTCCC
>NZ_BDLP01000061.1:0-17215 GCF_001950415.1 Roseomonas sp. TAS13 | reverse complement strand
TCTTTGGCACACGAGAACCGAACCCTTCCTCGGCCCCCGCTCACTCTCTCACATCACCCAGATGTCGCCCTGTCCCCAGGTCCACCAGCAGCCAACCCGCCGCAAACCAACACTCCCCGCTCCGCCAGGACGCCAGCCACGCATCCCTCCCCAGCACCTCAGCACCCAGGCACAACAGCCCAGACGCCTCCGCCCCAGTTCAAGCACGCACCAGCCCCCAGCCTCTCAAGGCCCGCCAGTCCACCGCCAGATCAGCCACGGTCCCACTCAAGTCGTCCAGCACACTCGTGCCAAATCACTCAAGCAAAACATCCAGGCTTCCTACAGTAAAACCCCTATTCACACCTTCAAGGAACAATTCCCGCCTCAGAGCGCCGTCAATCCACCCAGATCGCCCTCCCTCCCGGAAAAGCCATCCAGCACAAATCAACAACACCCCTCAGGGGATCACAGCCCAGCGCCCCGTCAGCCCCTCAGGACCAACCGCGCCGTCCGTGGGCCGCCTTATATGGGGGGCAGCAAAACTGGTAAACCCCCCTCAGGCGATTTTTTCATCCCATCGTCACACGGCGCCTCGGCGCCGGTCGCCCGGGGAGAAAATCTCCCCGGGCAGCCCCGTCATGCCGCGGAACGCTGCGCCTCGGCCGCGGGCCGGTCGGTGATCTCCAGCCCATCCGGGCCGGCCGTGACCTCGACCCGGCTGCCATCCAGCACCGTGCCCTCCAGCAACATGCCGGCCAGCCGGTCCTGCAGGTTCCGCTGGATGACCCGTCGCAGCGGCCGCGCCCCATAGACCGGGTCGTAGCCCGCCTCGGCCAGCCATTCCCGCGCCTTCTCGTCCAGCTCCAGCGTGATCTTGCGATCCGCCAGCAGGCTCCGCAGCCGGCGGAGCTGAATATCGACGATCGAGGCCATGTCCTTCCGCGCCAAGCGGCGGAACAGCACGATCTCGTCCAGCCGGTTCAGGAATTCCGGCCGGAACCGGCTCCGCACCACGTTCATCACCTGCCCGCGCACCAGGTCCACGTCCTCGTCGTCCGGCTGGGCGGCCAGGATCTCGGAACCCAGGTTGCTGGTCAGCACGATCAGCGTGTTGCGGAAATCGACCGTCCGCCCCTGCCCGTCCGTCAGCCGTCCGTCATCGAGCACCTGCAGCAGGATGTTGAAGACGTCGTCATGCGCCTTCTCCACCTCGTCGAACAGGATGACCTGATAGGGACGTCGCCGCACCGCCTCGGTGAGCGCGCCGCCTTCCTCATAGCCGACATAGCCCGGAGGGGCGCCGATCAGCCGGGCGACCGCGTGCTTCTCCATGTATTCCGACATGTCGATGCGCAGCAGTGCCTTGTCGTCGTCGAACAGGAAGCTCGCCAGCGCCTTGGTCAGCTCGGTCTTGCCCACACCGGTCGGGCCCAGGAACAGGAAGCTGCCGATCGGCCGGTTCGGGTCCTGCAGCCCGGCGCGGGCACGCCGCACCGCCTTGGACACCGCCTCCAGCGCCTCCTCCTGGCCGACCACCCGCTTGCGCAGCGCGTCCTCCATGCGGAGCAGCTTGGCCCGCTCTCCCTCCAGCATCCGGTCCACCGGAATACCGGTCCAGCGGCTCACCACCTGGGCGATGCTTTCCTCGGTCACGGCCTCGTTCACCAGCTGGCCGCCATCGCCCGCCTGGGCGATCTGCGCCTCCAGCTTGGGGATCACGCCGTACATCAGCTCGCCGGCCCGGCCATAGTCGCCCTTGCGTTGCGCCAGCTCCACCTCGGTCCGGGCGCGGTCCAGCTCCTCCTTGGCCTTCTGGGCGCTGTTGAGCTTGTCCTTTTCCTCCTGCCAGCGCTGGGTCAGCGTGTTGGAACGCTCCTCCAGATCGGCGATCTCGCGCTCCAGCCGATCCAGCCGGTCGCGGGAGGCCGTGTCGGTCTCACGCCGCAGCGCCTCGCGCTCGATACGGAGCTGCATCAGCCGGCGGTCGAGTTCGTCCAGCTCCTCCGGCTTGCTGTCCACCTGCATCCGCAAACGGGAGGCCGCCTCGTCCACCAGGTCGATCGCCTTGTCCGGCAGGAAGCGGTCGGTGATGTAGCGGTTCGAGAGCGTCGCCGCCGCCACCAGGGCCGAGTCCGCAATGCGGACGCCGTGGTGCAGCTCGTACTTCTCCCGGATGCCGCGCAGGATGGAGATCGTGTCCTCCACGCTCGGCTCGCCCACGAAGACCGGCTGGAAGCGGCGGGCCAGGGCCGCGTCCTTTTCCACGTACTTCCGGTACTCATCCAGCGTGGTCGCGCCGATGCAGTGCAGCTCGCCGCGCGCCAGGGCAGGCTTCAGCAGGTTGGCCGCGTCCATCGCGCCATCCGCCTTGCCCGCGCCCATCAGCGTGTGCATCTCGTCGATGAAGAGGATGACCTCGCCCGCCGCGGCCTCGATCTCCGAGAGCACGGCCTTCAGCCGCTCCTCGAACTCGCCGCGATACTTGGCACCGGCCACCAGCGAACCCAGGTCGAGCGCCAGCACCTGCTTGTTCTTCAGCGCCTCCGGCACGTCGCCGTTGACGATGCGCAGCGCCAGTCCCTCGACGATCGCCGTCTTGCCGACGCCCGGCTCGCCGATCAGCACCGGATTGTTCTTTGTCCGCCGCGCCAGCACCTGGATCGAGCGGCGGATCTCCTCGTCGCGCCCGATCACCGGGTCGAGCTTGCCTTCCCGCGCGGCGGCGGTCAGGTCGCGCGCGTACTTTTTCAGCGCGTCGAAATTCTGCTCGGCGCTCGGGCTGTCCACGGTGCGGCCCTTGCGGACCTGCGTCACCGCGGCCTCCAGCGCCTTGACCGTCACGCCTGCCTGCTTCAGCGCCCGCCCGGCGGCGGTGTCGCTGCCGGCCAGGGCGACCAGCAGCCGGTCCTGCGCCACATAGGCGTCGCCCGCCTTGGTTGCCTGCTGCTGCGCGGCGTCCAGCACCCGCATCAGCTCCGGCGTCACCTGCGGCTGGCCGGCGCCGCTGCCCTTCACCACGGGCAGACGCGCCACCTCGGCATCCACCTCCCGCTTGGCGGCAACGGGATCGGCGCCGGCGGCACGGATCAGCCCGGCAGCCGCGCCTTCCTCGTCGTCTAGCAGTGCCTTGAGCAGGTGCTGCGGGGTGATCTGCTGGTGGAATTCCCGGATCGCGATGGTCTGCGCGGCCTGCAGGAAGCCGCGGGCGCGTTCGGTAAGCTTCTCGATATCCATCTGTTATGGCCCCTCCTTTGAGGCGACCGGCACCTCCATCCCTATCAGGCAATGGGGGCGCCGCTGCTGCCTCCGATGTGGTAACGCTCGAAGAGGGAGTTCAAGAGGTTAGCCGTCATGCGCATCGAACATCTCTATCGCTACCCGGTCAAAGGGCTGAGCGCCGAGAGCCTGGAGGAGATCATGCTCGCGGAGGGCGAGGTCATCCCGCATGATCGCCGCTTCGCCCTGGCGCAGGGGGACGCGCCCTTCGACGAATCGGCGCCGCGCTTCCTGCCCAAGCAGAACTTCGCCTGCCTGATGGCCAATGCCCGGGTGGCCCTGCTGCACAGCGCCTTCGATTCCCGCTCCGGCCTCCTCGTGATCCGTGGTCCTCAGGGCGGGGCGGCAGGCGAGGGCCGACTCGCCGCCTCGACGCACAGCGCGGAAGGCCGCGCCGCCATTGCCGATTTCATCACCCGGTTCCTGGGCACGGAGGCGCGCGGCCAGCTCCGGTTCGTCGAGGCGCCGGGCCACGCCTTCACCGACCAGAAGCGCAAGGGCATCTCCCTGATCAACCTCGCCAGCCTGCGGGCGCTGGAACAGGCAATCGGCCGGCAGCTCGACCCGCTGCGTTTCCGCGCCAACATCTATTTCTCCGGCCTGCCCGCCTGGGCCGAGTTCGGCTGGCTGGGGCAGGAGGTCCTGCTCGGCGGCGCGCGGCTGGAGATCTTCAAGCGCACGGTGCGCTGCCCGGCGACCCAGGTGGACCTGGAGACCGGCGAGCGGGACTGCGACGTGCCGCGCCTGCTGCGGGAACATTTCGGCCATGCGGATCTGGGCGTGCATGCCGCCGTGCTGGAAGGTGGCCGGGTGGCCGTGGGCGATTCCCTGGAGCCGGTCTGAACCGCCCTCCCCTCGCCGCGCCGCGAACCCATGGGGATCAAGGGGATGGGCCACGGTGCCGGTTCCGGTCGGCTGCCCCGTCCCGGGACCTAGCCTCGCCTGGCGGGAAGACCGGCCTCCCGTGGCGCCCGGCCGGCGCGCCCCGGAACCGATCCGCTTCCCGATCCGTTCCCGGGCCGCCACGAAAACGCCGCAATGCGG
The DNA here is from genome assembly GCF_001950415.1 of Roseomonas sp. TAS13. Taxonomy (NCBI): domain Bacteria; kingdom Pseudomonadati; phylum Pseudomonadota; class Alphaproteobacteria; order Acetobacterales; family Roseomonadaceae; genus Roseomonas; species Roseomonas sp. TAS13. The sequence continues at coordinate 12,913 of NZ_BDLP01000061.1, read as the reverse complement.
CCCTGATGGCGTCCAGAGACGAGGTGCAACTGCGTCTTGTTGCACGGCACCATCGTGCAGGACGAAACCCGGCGGACGGTTCTTCGCTTATGCGAAATGACCGCCCGGAGTCTGAGGCCAGCCCGGCCCGTGGCGGCTTCCGAACCTCGCCAGCGGCCCTGTCCTGTACCGGTCCGTAACGAGGAGAGACTTCGAGAATGCGTATCGCCCAGGTGGCCCCGCTGGCCGAGGCCGTGCCCCCCAAGCTGTACGGGGGAACCGAGCGTATCGTCTCCTACCTGACGGAAGAACTGGTCGCGATGGGGCACGAGGTGACCCTCTTCGCCTCCGGCGACAGCATCACCAGCGCCAATCTGGAAGCGGTCGTGCCGGTGGCCCTGCGCCTGGACCCGGAGTCGCGCGACCCGGTCTCGCCGCATGTGCTGGCGGTGACGCGCGTGGTGGACATGCTCGACCAGTTCGACATCGTGCATTTCCACATCGACCATTTCCAGCTCCCCGTGATGCGGGAGCGGGACACGCCCTATGTCACCACCTTCCACGGCCGGCTCGACCTCAAGGAGCTGCAGCCGCTGATGGACGCCTACCCCCGCGCGCCCTTCATCTCGATCTCCGATTCGCAGCGCCGCCCGCTGAAGAACGTGAACTGGGCCGGCACCATCCTGCACGGCCTGCCGAAGGACCTGCTGCCGATGGGCCAGGGCGAAGGCGGCTATCTCGCCTTCCTCGGCCGCATCTCGCCGGAGAAGGGTCCGGACGCCGCGATCCGGATCGCGCGTGCCGCCGGCATCCCGCTGAAGATCGCCGCCAAGGTGGACCGCGCCGACAGGGACTATTTCGACGAGGTTATCCGTCCGATGCTGGACGGCCCGGGCGTCGAGTTCATCGGCGAGATCAACGAGCAGGAGAAGGCCGCCTTCCTCGGCAAGGCCCGCGCCCTGCTGATGCCGATCTGCTGGCCCGAGCCCTTCGGCCTGGTGATGATCGAGGCGATGTCCTGCGGCACCCCGGTGATCGCCTTCAGCCACGGCTCCGTGCCGGAGGTGATCGATCCCGGCCGTTCCGGCTTCATCGTCCATGACGAGGTGAACGCCGTGGCCGCCGTGAAGCGCCTGGGCGAACTGAGCCGCCACAAGGTCCGCGCCTGCTTCGAGGAGCGCTTCACCGCCCGGCGCATGGCGGAGGACCATCTTGCCCTCTACCACGGCATGATCGCCCAGCAGCGCCCGGCGGTGCTCCGGGCCGTCTGATACGCTTGCGGATCGGCGCATGTCCCCCTGGACAGGCGCCGGCCGCTTCCGGGAAACTCCGCCCCGCAAGCGGAAGTTGAGGCAGTCCGGTGGGGTCGGACTGCCTTTTCCGTTCCTCCACGGTGTTTCCGCGGCCTCCGGGCCGAGGAAACTCGGGCTGCGTCCCGTGCGGCGTCCCTCTGCCGGGGCGTGGCCGGGCCTGGCTCCGGAACGGCGCTTCCGCAGACAGCAACAGGGGCAGAGACAGCATGAACGACTCGCCGGCGCCATCCGTCGTCAACACGGAAGGGGAATGGGCGATCGCCGCCACCGCCGCCACGGCCCTGAGCCTCTACCGGCCCCGGACGCTCAAATGCGGCGACACCTTCCTGGTTCTGGACCACTACGGCGATGCCCAGGCGATCGGGAACACGGCGGAGGGCCTGTTCCACGACGATGCCCGCCACCTGTCGCGCATGTCGCTACGCCTGGGCGGCATCCGGCCGCTGCTGCTCTCCTCGGCGGTGAGCCAGGACAACGCGCTGCTCTCCATCAACATGACCAATCCCGACCTGCACCTGACCGACGGGACGGTGCTGAAGCGGGACACGCTACATCTGCAACGGAAGATGGTCCTGGGCCCGGGCGTGGTGCAGGAACGGCTTTATGTCGAGAATTTCGGCGACAAGCCGCTGAGCTTCGAGATCTCGCTCACCCATTCCGCTGATTTCGCCGACATCTTCGAGGTGCGCGGCATGAAGCGCGCCCGGCGGGGCGAAAGGCATGCCGTGGCGAAGACCGGAGCCGGGATACGCCTGGGCTATACCGGGCTGGACGGCGTCACCCGCCAGACCGAACTGACCTTCGAGCCCCGGCCGGCCCGCCACCAGGGCCGCGAGAGCATCTGGCTACTCGCTCTGGAGCCCGGCGAGTCCTGGCATCTCGGCGTGACCATCCGCTGCCTCCGCAGCGACCGGGCACCGGAGCCGGTGCCGGATTTCGACATGCTGCTGGACGACCTGCGTCGCTGGACCATGCGCCGGGTGGAGGAGCGTGCCATGGTCCATACCTCCAACGCCGCCTTCAACGACTGGGTCCACCGCTCCCAGGCGGACCTGGCCATGCTCACCACCAGCATGCCCCAGGGCCCCTTCCCCTATGCTGGCATCCCATGGTTCTCCTGCCCCTTCGGGCGGGACAGCCTGATCTCGGCGCTGCAATGCCTCTGGGTGGACCCCTTCCTGGCGCGCGGGACGCTGCGCTTCCTGGCGGCGCACCAGGCGGAGACGCTGGACCCGAAGCGGGACGCCGAGCCGGGCAAGATCCTGCACGAGATGCGCCGCGGCGAGATGGCAGCGCTGGGAGAGGTCCCCTTCGGCCAGTACTACGGCTCGGTCGATTCCACGCCGCTCTTCGTGGTGCTCGCCGCCGCCTATGCGGAGCGCAGCGGCGACCTCGCGACGATCCGCGAGATCTGGCCAGCCGTCGTCCGGGCCCTGGGCTGGATGAAGGCGCATGGCGGGTCGGGCGAGGACGGGCTGCTGCGCTATGACCGGCGCTCGGTGAACGGGCTGGTCAACCAGGGCTGGAAGGACAGTTTCGACAGCGTCTTCCACGCCGACGGCCGCCTCGCCGATGCGCCGATCGCGCTGATCGAGGTGCAGGCCTATGCCGAGGCCGCCTGGCGCGGAGCGGCGCAGCTGGCCGGCCTGCTGGGTGTGGAGGAGGAGGCCGCGGGGGGCTGGCTGGTGCGGGCCGGCGCCTTGCGGGAAACCGTGGACCGTCTCTTCTGGTGCGAGGAACTGGGAACCTATGCCTTGGCGCTGGACGGCGAGAACCGTCCCTGCCGCGTCCGCAACAGCAATGCGGGCCATGCCCTGCTGACCGGCCTCGCCCTGCCCGAACGGGCGGCGCAGCTCGCCGAGACCCTGCTCGACCCGCGATCCTTCTGCGGCTGGGGCATCCGCACCATCCCGGAGGGCGAGGCCCGCTACAACCCGATGTCCTATCACAACGGCAGCGTCTGGCCGCACGACAATGGGCTGATCGCCATGGGGCTGAAGCGCTACGGCATGAACGAGGCCCTGGAGCGGATCGCCAGCGGCCTCTTCGACACGGCGCTGGCCGTGGACATGAAGCGCCTGCCGGAACTCTTCTGCGGCTTCCCGCGCATCGATGCCGAGGGGCCGACCGCCTATCCCGTCGCCTGCCTGCCGCAGGCCTGGGCCGCCGCCAGCGCCTTCGCGGTGATCGGCGCCATGCTGGGGATCTCCTTCCGGCCGGAGATGCGGGTGATCCGCTTCGTGCACCCGGTCCTGCCGCCCTGGCTGGAGGAGCTGCGCATCGACAACCTGACGCTGAATGACGCCAGCGTCGATGTCCGGCTGCGCCGCCACGGGACCGACGGCAGCGTGTCGCTGAACGTCCTGGGCCGGCGCGGCCATGTCGAGGTGGCGGTCATCACCTGAGGCGCGCGGCCTCGTAGCCCGGCCTGCCCGTAGGGGCGGGCCGGATCGGAGTGACGGGCAGCCGGGGCGCCCAGTCCGGACGGACCGGGCCGTTACCGGGCAGGCATTACAGGACCGGCGTCACCGCGCGGCCGTCACTGGATGGGGTGGCGCGGCTCGTCCGAGGCGTCGTCGCTGTCGGAATGGCCGTTGAGGCCCTGTTCCTCGCCCTCGCCCGGCTCGCCGCCGTGGCCCTGGTCGTCGGGCCCGGCATTGTTCTGCCAGCGGCGCCGGTCGCCATTGCGCTCACCGTTCTGGCGTTCCGCGTTCTGGCGGTCGCCACCCTGGCGCTCGCCCGGCTGGTTCTGCTGCTGCGCCTGGGTCATGGCGTTCAGGATGCGGAAGTAGTGCTCGGCGTGCTGGAAATAGCTCTCCGCCATCACGCGGTCGCCGGAGCCGGTCGCGTCGCGGCCGAGCTGGAGATACTTCTCGAAAAGCTGCTGTGCGGTGCCCCGCATTCGCATATCCGGTCCGGAAGAGTCGAACACGTGGTTCCGGTTCATCGGCTGCTGGCCGCTTTGGCGGAAACCGCCGCCGCCGCCTCCGCCCTGTTGGCCGCCGCCGCCATGACGGTGGCCGCCACGGCCGCGCATGCGCTTCATATTCATGGGTGTCGTGTTCGCACTCTCATGCTGCAGCCGGCCGGGGGCATCTTCGTGCTCCGCCGGCTGGACTAGCGATGGTGGTTCTCTTCCCACGCGGCACGCCGGCTGGTGGATTTGCCACCTGAAGCGCCGAACGTGACAACCTGCTTACGCCTCTTGAGGTCCGCAGGGTCCGCCAGGGCAACCTAGCGGCGCCATTCGGCCGCGCCAACCCTTTTTTCAGGGCCATGGCGGGCGACCGGCACCCGGCATGGCAAAGGTGCCATGCGCCGCGCGGGAAACGATGCCAGTTGCCGCATAGATAGGCAGGCCCGCCCGCGTTTTCCAGGGCCGTGGTCAAGGGGCCACGATCAGGGCACGGGCGATACCGCCCAGGTCCTGCCTCGCCCCCGGCACCCGCAGCCCCGCATCGCGCATCAGCGCCGCGACCGCCGGTTCCTGCCCCTGCCCGAGTTCGAGCACGGCCCGGCCTTCCGGCGCCAGCAGCCGCAGCAGGCAGCCTGCCAGGGCACGATAGGCCACCAGCCCGTCGGGCCCGCCATCCAGGGCGGAAAGGGGCTCGTGCCGCGCCACCTCGGGCATCAGCCCGGCGATGGCCGCGCTTTCGATGTAGGGCGGGTTGGACAGGATCAGGTCGAAGCGCCCCGCCAGCGCCTCCGCCCAGGAGCCGGCCAGGAAGGCGCATCGATCCCCGAGCGCGTTGCGGCGGGCGTTCCGCGCCGCCAGCGCCGCCGCCCCCGGCACCAGGTCCACCCCCACCCCGAAGGCCGCCGGGAATTCCGCCAGCGCCGCCAGCAGGATCGCCCCGGTGCCGGTGCCAAAATCGAGGATGCGCCCCACCGCCGCCCGCTGCGGAAACAGCTCCAGCGCCGCCTCGACCAGGGTTTCGGTATCAGCGCGGGGGATCAGGGTGTCCGGCGAGGTCGCGAGGTCCAGCGTCCAGAAGCCCTGGCTGCCGGTGAGATAGGCCATCGGCGCCCCGTCGAGGCGCCGCCGGAGCATTTCCGCGAAAGGCGCGGCGGCCGCCTCCGGCACCGGGGCGCGCGGGTCGCGCAGCAGGGCCTCCTGCGTCACTCCCATGGCACGGGCCAGCAGCATCCGCGCCTCCATCCGCGGCTGCGGGATGGCGGCGGCGCGCAGATGCTGCCCCGCCCGGCACAGGAAGGCACCGACCGAGCCCTTCGGATCGGCGCAGGAGTCGCTCATTCCTCCGCCCTCATTCCCCCTGCGCCGCCAGGCGGGCCGCCTGGTCCTCGGCGGTCAGGGCATCGATCAGCTCGTCGAGCTCGCCCAGCATCACCCGGTCGATCTTGTGCAGGGTCAGGCCGATGCGGTGGTCCGTCACCCGCCCCTGGGGGAAGTTGTAGGTGCGGATGCGCTCGCTGCGGTCGCCGGTGCCGACCTGGGCGCGCCGGGCATCGGTGCGCGTGGCGTCGAGGCTGGTGCGCTGCGCGTCGTAGAGCCGCGCGCGCAGCACCTTCATCGCCTTCGCGCGGTTCTTGTGCTGGGAGCGCTCCTCCTGCATCGCCACCACGACGCCGGTGGGCAGGTGGGTGATGCGGACGGCGCTGTCCGTCTTGTTCACGTGCTGCCCGCCGGCGCCCGAGGCGCGATAGGTGTCGATCCGCAGGTCCTTCTCGTCGATCTGCACATCCACCTCCTCGGCCTCCGGCAGCACCGCCACCGTCACCGTGGAGGTGTGGATACGGCCCTGGGTCTCCGTGGCCGGCACGCGCTGCACGCGGTGGACACCGGATTCGAACTTCAGCCGGGCGAAGACCCCCTGCCCCGCGATCTCGGCACTGGCCCCCTTCACCCCGCCCAGCTCGTTCTCGTCGTAGTCCAGCACCTCGAAGCGCCAGCGGCGCGACTCGGCATAGCGCTGGTAGGCGCGAAACAGCTCGGCGGCGAAGAGCCCGGCCTCGTCGCCCCCGGCGGCGGGGCGGATCTCCAGGATGGCGCTGCGCTCGTCGGCCGCGTCCTTCGGCAGCAGCATGAGGCGGATCTCATGCTCCAGCGCCGGCACGGCCTCCTTCTGCGCCTGGTACTCCGCCTCGGCCAGCTCGCGCATCTCGGGGTCGGCCAGCAGCGCCTCGGCCTCGTCCCGGGCCCGTTCGGCATTGCGCAGGGCGGTGACCTTCTCGACCAGCGGGTCGAGTTCCGAAAGCTCCCTGGTCAGCGCGCCGATCTGCCCGCCATCGGCGGTGTTCAGCGTGTGGCGGATCTCCTCGGCGCGGAACAGGAGCCGATCCAGCTTCTCCGGAAGCGCCACGGTCAGCCCTCGCCCGCCTCCAGCAGCGCGGCGGCCAGCGCATCCAGCGGCACCTCCCGCTGCGTGCCGGCATCGAGGTCCTTCACCTGCGCCACGCCGCGCGCCAGCTCCTCCTCGCCGATCAGCACGGCGGCGCGCGCCTTCAGCCTGTTGGCCCGCTCCATGCGGCGCTTGGTGTTGCCCTTGTAGGCGATCTCCGCGACCAGCCCGCTCCGGCGCAGCGACTGCACCGCCGCGATCGCCGCTGCCTCGGCTGCCTCGCCCACGGGGATCACCGCCACCGGGCGCGGCGCCTCGGGGGCGCCCTCCATCAGCATGGACAGCCGCTCGATCCCCGCCGCCCAGCCGACCGAGGGGGTGTGCGGCCCGCCCATCTCCTCGACCAGCCCGTCATAGCGGCCGCCGGCCATCACCGTGCCCTGGGCCCCCAGCCGCTCCGTCACGAACTCGAAGGCGGTGTGGCTGTAGTAGTCCAGGCCCCGCACGATGTGCGGATTGACCCGGTAGGGCACGCCGAACCCGTCCAGGTAACGCCGCACCGCCTCGTAATGCGCCCGCGCCGCCTCGGTCAGGTGGTCGTGGATCGAGGGTGCGTCCGCCACCAGCGCCTTGTCGCCCGGGTCCTTGCTGTCCAGGATACGCAGGGGGTTCTTTTCCAGCCGCACCAGGCTGTCGGCGGAAAGGCTCCCCTTCCGCTCGGTGAAATAGGCCACCAGCGCCGCCCGGTGCGCCTCGCGGGAGGGCGCATCGCCCAGCGTGTTGATCTCCAGCACCGTGCCCTCGGCGATGCCCAGCTCCTGCTGGATGTGCCAGCCGCAGGCAATGGCCTCGGCATCCGAGAGCGGCTCCGCCGCGCCCAGGATCTCCAGGCCGATCTGGTGGAACTGCCGGTAGCGGCCCTTCTGCGGCCGCTCGTAGCGGAACATCGGCCCGGCATAGAAGACCTTGCGCGGCAGGTTGCCCTGGGTCAGCCCATTGGAGACCAGCGCCCGGCACACCCCGGCCGTGCCCTCGGGCCGCAGCGTCAGGCTCTCCCCGCCCCGGTCCGGGAAGGTGTACATCTCCTTGGAGACGACATCCGAGGTCTCGCCCAGCGAGCGCGAGAAGACCCGCGTATCCTCGAAGATGGGGGTCGCCCATTCCTCGAATCCATAGAGCGCCGCGACGCGATGCGCCGTGGCGATGACATGGTGGTGCCGGGCGAAATCCTCGCCGATGAGATCGCGCGTACCGCGGGCGGGCTGAAGCTGGGAGGCCATGATCGGGCGCAGTTACCACCGCTTGCCGCTTTGGGCGAGAGAGAGCGTGAAACGGCCTGCTCTGATGTTATCCAGTGCCCCCGGAATGTCCTGAACAGAAACCGGCGATTAGGCTCGCTGGAACCGAAAATCCTCGTCGTGGAACCTCCTTGCCGGGATCGCAAATGGACGTGCGCCCTTAAAGTTAAGCAAACATTGAAAAGCAACTCGTGGTTGTGTACCGTGATGACTCCCATAGGACGGCATGCTGCCTTTGGCATGAAGCCCGCCGCGACGGCACCCCGAAGCATGCCTCGGCATAATACCGCCTCGCCCCCACGCGGACCCGACCACCGGGCAGCCGCCACAGGCATTCGTGGTCAGAACAATTCCGGTGCCACGCCGTCACCCCGAACTTTCATGGCCGGGATGAAACCCGTAACGAGTGGAACGCCGTGGCCCACGAAAATTGCATGAAGAGCGATTTGATGTTCACATCTCAGGCACGTTTCAATATCGCCTTCTCCTCGGCACTGATCGGCGGCAACATCACGCCTTATTTTCAGCCGATTGTTTCCCTGGAGGAAAACAGAACCGTTGGCTTCGAGGTTCTGGCCCGTTGGCATGACGAAAAACAAGGGAACATTCCACCTTCCGTCTTTGTTTTCCATGCCGAAAAGGCCGATATGCTGGACGAGCTGCTCGATTCACTCATGCGCCAGTCCTTTGCCGCGGCGCAGGACTGGGATGGGGATTTCTACCTCGCCTTCAATCTTTCGCCAACACAACTCCAACATCCCCATCTGCCGGAACGCATCGCCAGCCTGGCGAAGGAGTTCGGCTTCCCCCTGGAACGGCTGCATATCGAAATCACCGAAACAGCCATTCTCGAAGACGAGAAGAATTCCAGGCGCGTCCTGGAACAGATCATCGCCATGGGCTGCGCCATTTCACTGGATGATTTCGGCACCGGCTATTCGAGCCTGACTTGGTTGCGGACCCTGCCATTCTCCAAAATCAAGATCGATACGAGTTTTGTCCGGTCCATGCTGGAACAGAAGGAAAGCCGGAAGATCGTGGCAGCGGTGGTCGGCCTTGGACAAAGCCTGGACCTTTCCGTGATCGCGGAAGGCGTGGAAACCCTGGAACAGGCCGAACTGCTGCAAAAGATCGGGTGTGGCTACGCCCAGGGCTATCTGTTCAGCCGCCCTGTCCCGGCCAATGCGGTGCCGGGCCTTCTTCGGGGCCCCGCCTCTGCTGCCTTCGCCACAGATCCCGCGAACCTGACCCTGGAACAACGGGCGCACCAGATTTCCGCGCTCTATGCTTCCGATAACATGTCGATCTGTTTCCTGGGGCTGGATTACGTCATCAAGGATGCCAGCCCCGTTTTTGCGAGGAATCTCGGCAGGCCGCTCGACGATGTCATCGGACGCCAAGTCAATGACGTGATGCCGGAGGGTGTGGGCCGGATCGCCTGGCTTCACTCCTACTGGGCGCGGAATCTGCCTGCCCCGGCTTATGAAAGAAAGCTGCCCGACGGCGGAACACACCTCCTTTTCATCCACCGGGTTCCCGATGAAGTCGGCGAACTGCTTGGTTACTCGATCATTGTCATCGACATCACCGAGAACAAGAAAACCGAGGAGGCCCTGCGCAAGAGCGAAGAACATTACCGCATCGCGGCCACTCTCAGTCCGCGGCTTTCATGGCAGATGGACGCCCAGGGCCAGATCGAAGCGATCGACGAAAGCTATGCCAGGATGATGGGCCTGGTACTCGATGATGTGCGGGGAACAAAATGGACGAACATAGTCCATCCCGCTGATCGCGACCGGATCAAGGCGTCCTGGGGGCGTGCCCTCAGCAACGGGAGCGTTTACGATGAGGAACTGCGTTACCGGATGCCCGATGGCAGCTATCGCTGGTTCCGCTCCTATGTCGCCCCGCAGAAGGCGCCTGATGGCACCGTGCTGCGCTGGTATGGCCAGAAGGAGGATATCGATACCAGAAAAATATCCCTGGATGCCCTGCGCGACCAGGAAGAGCAGTTCCGCTTCATCCTGGACAACTGCCCCCATCTCTTCTGGATGACGACGCCGGACGGCCAGATGACACGCGCAAATCCGCGCATCTTCCATCTGACCGGCCAGACCTATGAGCAGACGCGCAACCATGGCTGGCTGGATATCGTCCATCCCGAGCAGCGCGCCGCAGTCCGCGCACAGTGGATGGAGTGCCTGAGAACGGGCAAGGTCTATGATGTCGATTTCCAGGCCCGGCTCTCCGATGGCAGGTGGCACTGGATGCGCGCCTGGGGCGCGCCACGATGCGATGACGCGCGCAATATCCTCGGCTGGTATGGAACCCTCAGCGAGATCACGACGCCACGCAGCCCGGGCGCTCAACTTCCTGCCGTATCGCCGCTCCGGGCCTATACGCTCCACGATGAGCAGGAAAGCCAATCGCGGGAGATCGCGGCGCTCCCCAGGACTTGGAGCAGATGATGGACATGGACATGCCGGCTGGCAGTCCGTGACAGGCCGGAAAGGGCCGGTGCCGCAGCGGGTGATGTGTGACGTCGGGCCCCGAGTCCAGTGATCTGGACATGACGTGCCGAGGGACATCCATGCCGGACACTCTCTGCGAATGGGGCATGGCCGGGCTCCTCGCCCTCCATGAGCGGACCGCGGCGCTGGTCATCGTCGATGTCCTGTCCTTCTCCACCGCCGTGGACATCGCCGTGGCGCGCGGGGCGATCGTGCATCCCTTCCCCTTCTCGGACCAGCGGGCGGCACAGCAGGAGGCGGCCCGTCTCGGCGCCACCCTGGCCCATCCCCGGAACGCGGCGGGCGGCCAGTACAGCCTCTCCCCCGCCAGCCTCGCTACCATCCCGCGCGGCACGCGGCTGCTGCTGCCCTCGCCCAACGGCTCGCGCCTTTCCGTGGCGGCGGCTGGGACGCGGCGGCGCATCCCGGTCCTGGCCGGATGCCTGCGCAATGCCAGGGCGGTGGCGGCCGCCGCGCGGCGCCTCGCCGGTACGGGCGCGGTGGGGGTGATCCCGGCCGGGGAGCTCTGGCCTGATGGCGGGCTGCGCCCGGCGATCGAGGACCTGCTCGGCGCCGGGGCGATCATCGAGCACCTGGGTGGAGAAGCTTCACCGGAGGCGGAAGTCGCGCGCGATGCCTGGCGCGCGGCGGGGCACCGGCTGGGCCGGATGATCCGCCTCTGCACCTCGGGGCAGGAGCTGGTGTCGCGCGGCTATTCCGGCGACGTGGACCTGGCGCTGGAGGAGGATGCCAGCGCCACGGCGCCCGTGCTGCGGGACGGCGCCTACCGCGCCGCCTGAGCGGAACGGCTAAGCCGACGCTACTCCGCTGCCTGGGGCGCCTCGTGGCCCTGCTCGTTGCGCTCGGCCTCGGCCTTCTTCTCGGCCAGGAGCTGCGCCGCCTTGGCCTCTACCAGCTCGACGATATGCTCGATCATGTCGCCCGCATCGACCGTGTGGTCGGTCTTGCCGGCGGCATAGACCATGTGGCGGCCATTGCCGCCGCCGGTCACGCCCAGGTCCGTCATCAGCGCCTCGCCCGGCCCGTTCACCACGCAGCCGATGATCGAGAGGCTCATCGGCACCTCGATATGGGCGAGCCGCTCCTCCAGCGTGGCCACGGTCTGGATCACGTTGAAGCCCTGCCGCGCGCAGGAGGGGCAGGAGATGATCTTCACGCCCCGGTGCCGCAGGCCGAGCGTCTTCAGCATCTCCCAGCCGACATGCACCTCCTCCTCCGGCTCGGCGGAAAGCGAGACGCGGATCGTGTCGCCGATCCCGGCCCAGAGCAGGTTGCCCATGCCGATGGAGGACTTCACCGTGCCGGCGCGCTTGCCGCCCGCCTCGGTGATGCCGACATGCAGCGGATGGTCGCAAGCCTCGGCCAGGGCGGTATAGGCCGCCACGGCCAGGAAGACGTCGGACGCCTTCACGCTGATCTTGAACTCGTCGAAGCCGTTCTGCAGCAGGTGGTCGGCATGCCACAGCGCGCTTTCCACCAGCGCCTCCGGGTTCGGCTCGCCATACTTCTCCAGCAGGTGCTTCTCCAGGCTGCCGGCATTCACGCCGATGCGAATGGAGCAGCCATGGTCCCGGGCGGCCCGGATGACCTCCTTCACCCGCTCGGCCGAGCCGATATTGCCCGGGTTGATACGCAGGCAGGCGGCGCCGTTCTGCGCCGCCTCGATGGCGCGCTTGTAGTGGAAGTGGATGTCCGCCACGACCGGCACGTTCACTTCGCGGGTGATCTCGCGCAGCGCCGCGGTCGCCTCCGGCGTCGGGCAGGAGACGCGGACGATGTCCACCCCCGCGACCTCCGCCCGGCGGATCTGGGCGATGGTCGCCTCGGCATCCTCGGTCGGTGTGTTGGTCATGGTCTGGACGGAGATCGGCGCATCCCCGCCCACCAGCACGTTGCCCACGCGGATCTGGCGGGACTTGCGGCGCAGGATCTGCTGGTAGGGACGGTAGGACATGGAAATTCCTGTACGGCCGGCAGGGATCGGATAGTCAGTTCAGACGGCCAAGATATGGCAGGAGCCAGGGCATGGGCCAAGCCTTGGCGGGGCGCGCGGAGACCGGGGCGGCCATGACCGGCGAGGGCGGCGCACGGCTTTCATCGAAATGTCACGCCTCATCCGGGCCGGTTTCCCGGCCGCAAATCCGGCCGGAGGGCGTCAGCCGCCCGCCGGGGCCGGGTTGCGGAGGCGGTCCGGGTCCAGCGGGATGTCGCGAACCACATTGGTCCGGCCCGCCAGGAAGGGACTCGTCTGCCCGTCCACGATGATCTCCAGCGCGTCGGCCTTGCCGGTGGTCAGGGTCATCCCCTCGCCCGCCGGCACGGTATAGGTCTCGCCGGGGCGGAGCAGGCGGCTCAGCAGCGGACGGCTGGCCCCCTTCGCCCGGATCTGCACCCAGGAGCCCTCGCCCGGGCCAGGCGCGGCGCGCAGCACGATGCGGCCCTGGCCATCCTGTCTCTTGATCACATCTACGCACAGCTCCACCGTAAGGCGA
>NZ_BDLP01000060.1:0-17375 GCF_001950415.1 Roseomonas sp. TAS13 | reverse complement strand
GGTGGCGCAGGGCCTGCCGCTCAGCCGCAAGGCTCCGATGATCTTTCCGCCCTACGGCCACTTCGATGCCGTCACCGACCGGGGGATGGCCGCATGACCGCCGTGCTCACCGCCGAGGCGATCCGGGTCGGCCCGGACCTCGCCGCCTGGCTCAAGGTTGGCGGCGGCGAGGGACTGGAACGCGCCCTCGACGATCCCGCCGGCATCATCCCCGCCCTGGAGGCCGCCGGGCTGCGCGGCCTGGGCGGCGCCGGCTTCCCGACGCACCGCAAATGGGCCGCCGTGGCGGCGCAGCCGCCCTTCCCCGAGGGCGGCGGCAAGTGGATCATCTGCAACGGCAACGAGGACGAGCCGGGTACCTTCAAGGACCGCTTCCTGCTCTCCCGCACGCCGCATCAGGTGATCGAGGGCGCGCTGATCGGCGCCCTGGCGGTGAAGGCGAACATGATCGCCCTCTACGTCAATCCGCGCGAGACGGCCTCCGTGAAGGCCCTGCGCGCCGCCGCCGATGCCTGGCGCGCGCATCCGCTGCTGGCCCGTGTCTCGGAATCTGTCGGCACCCCGGTGCAGATGCGCGTCAGCGAGAGCGCCGGTCTCTATGTGGGCGGCGAGGAGACCGCGGCGGTGGCCAGCGTCATGGGCGGCTTCCCCTTCCCGTCGCTGAAGCCGCCCTTCCCCGCGGAAAAGGGCGTGAACGGCGCGCCGACGCTGCTGAACAACGTCGAGACCTTCGCCCATGTCCCGCATATCCTCCAGCACGGCGCGGCATGGTACCGGGCGCTGGGCCTCGGGGAGGCGGCGGGCACCAAGCTCTACTCGCTGTCCGGCGACGTGCTGCGGCCGGGCCTGCACGAGCTACCGATGGGCACTTCGCTGCGCGAGCTGGTCTTCCGCTGCGGCGGCGGCATGCTGGCGGGCAAGGCGTTCAAGGCGGTCTTCACCGGTGGCCCCTCCAACACGCTGCTGACAGACCGGGACCTCGACGTCGCGCTGGACTTCGACAGCCTGCGCGCCCGCGGCTCGCGCCTCGGCACCGGCGCCATGATCGTGGTGGGCGAAGGCACCAGCATCCTGCGCAAGACAGCGGAGTACGTCGCCTTCTTCGCGGCGAGCTCCTGCGGCCAGTGCCCCTCCTGCAAGATCGGCACGCACCAGGTCTCGCGCATCCTCGAACGCATCGAGGCCGGGGCCGGCCGCCCCACCGACCTCGCGGCTCTGGAGAACTTGACGCGCCTCCTGCCCGGCTCCGGCCGCTGCGGACTGGTGGACGGCGCCGCCACGGTGCTGGCCAGCTCCCTCGCCACCTTCCGGAGCGAATACGAACGGGCAGTCGGCCTGTACTGAACCCTGCCCCGGCGGGTCCGCTGCGCTTCGTGGCGGGCCGCCGGGGGAAACCACGGGGAGGGGCGCCGGAAAGGAGACGGCCCGGATCCCGGAATCGCGTGGAAAGTTTGGTTGCCGAACGGGTGCCGCGTGATCCCCGCAACCTTTGCCTTTCGCATGAAAGGCGGAAACCCGTCTTTTGCCGGCCGGGTGGAAGCCCGTTGGAAAGCGGAAAATCATCCTGAAACCCCGGCTTTCCGGAATTTCGGATAAAGGATATTGCGCCCGGCGCGGAATTCCACATCTATGGGGGCGATTTATTCCCCTTTCTCGTTTTGAACCGAAGACAAATGGCCAACAAATCCCCGATCAACCTCGACAATCTCTCGGTTCAGGAACTCACCGCCCTGATTGCCAGCGCCGAGGAAAAGCGCCGGGAGAAACTGGCGGAGGCGAAGCGTGACCTCCTGGCCGAAATGGAGGAGAAGGCGGCGGCCCTGGGCCTATCGCTCGAAGGTCTTGTCCAGGCCGAGGCACCGGCCCGGGGCGGCCGCAAGGTCCGCCGTGCCACCGCCGGCGCGGCGGCTGCCAAGTATCGCGGCCCCAATGGCGAGGAATGGTCCGGCCGCGGCCGCCCACCCGCCTGGATCGTGATGGCGGAGTCCGAGGGCAAGAACCGGGAAGGCTTCCGGATCTGAGCCGGCCACGGGACCGGGGGTAAATTCCCCAACCCTCCGGTCGCGTTCCGCGGGCCGGCATCGCCGGCCCGGACGAGGCCGCATCAGCCGTGGTGGTTGTAGCGGCGGTAGACGATCTGCGTCGGCGGGCCGACCAGGTACTTCCCGACACCTTCCCGCAGGGCCCGCGCATAGACGGGCAGTGCGCCCTCGAAAGCCTCGATCGTGCGGTCGATGGCGTCGTCGTCATGGGCATAGCTGATCACCAGCGAAGGGCCGATGACGCCACGCCGGATCAGCTCCTGCATCAGCAGGGCGCGGAAATGCTGGGAGGCATGGCCCTCCGCGTCGCGCGTGCCGAAGACGAGGTTGCTGCCCCGCCCCTCGATCGGCACATGCTCCGCCAGCCCCAGCGCCGCCGTCCGCTCGCGCAGCGCGGCCGCCAGGCGGTCGCCCTGGCGCTGCATGGTCTCCACCACCGGTTCCTCGCGGTACACCCGCATCGTGGCTATGGCGGCGGCCAGGGCATGGGTTTCCCCGCCATGGGTGGTGGACAGCAGGAAGACCCGCTCCCCCTGGTGTTGCAGACCGCCCAGCTCCATGTAGCGGCGCTTTCCGGCCAGGGCGGAAATGGCGAAGCCATTGGCCAGCGCCTTGCCGAAAGTGCTGAGATCCGGGTCCAGCCCGTAATATTCCTGGCCGCCGCCATTCGCGAGGCGGAAGCCGTTGATCATCTCGTCCAGGATGAAAAGCGCGCCGTTCTCCTGGCACAGCGCCTGGACCGCGGGCAGATAGCCCGGCGGCGCATCGGCGTATTTGCAGCTTTCCATCAGGACGCCCGCGATCCGTCCGGGATGCGCGGCGAAGAGCGCGCGCAGGGCCTCGATATCGCCATAGGGAAAGCGCAGGCTCAGGCTGACATTCTCCGGCGGAATGCCCGCATCCAT
This sequence comes from Roseomonas sp. TAS13, assembly GCF_001950415.1. NCBI lineage: Bacteria > Pseudomonadati > Pseudomonadota > Alphaproteobacteria > Acetobacterales > Roseomonadaceae > Roseomonas > Roseomonas sp. TAS13. The sequence goes on along the minus strand of NZ_BDLP01000060.1, from coordinate 14,428 downwards.
CGCCGTGGTGCCGATAAACCAGTCGTCATAGGAAAAGAAGGGGTGGTCGGCGCAGAAGGCGATCATGTCGCGCTTCGTGGCGGCCCGTGCGATCTTCACCGCGGCGGAAACGGCGGTGCTGCCGTCCTTGGTGAACTTCACCATCTCCGCGGCGGGCACCATGGACAGGAAGGCCTCGGCGCATTCCACTTCCAGCCGGTGCGGGCGGCAGAAATTGGTGCCGAGGGACAGGGCCTCCCGCACCGCTGCCAGCACGGCGGGGTGCCCGTGCCCCAGCCCCACGGAGCGCAGCCCCGGGCTGTATTCGATGTACTCGTTGCCGTCCGCGTCCCAGACATGGCAACCCTCGCCACGCTCGATGAAGCCGGGGGCCAGTTCGGGGAACTGGTCGTCGCCCTTGGCATAGGTGTGGGCCCCGCCGGGGATCACCGCATGGGCCCTGGCCTGCAAACGCCTGGATTCGGGATAGGGCATTCGTCCGCTGAGCTCCGCCGATCGGTTTGGGATTGCCAGCCGCGCCCGCTATCGTGAAACGCCCCAGCCATGGCGTCTCCCATCGGCCGGACGCCGTCGCTGGCCTTTGTTGCAACGCCACGTTCCGTCTCATTTCTTAGTGGCGGCGTTGTTTGACAGTAAGAAGTATATTGTGAATTGTGGGATAGGGTTTTCACGTTAGGGTTGTTCATGGACGATTTTTGGACAACCATCGACAGCGCCGACGACCTGCGTCTCGGTGAGGTCATGCCCGCCTGGTTCGCCGGGCGTATGATGGCGGATGACTGGCTGTTCGGCCTGCTGCTGACCACGGGCCACACCATGATCATCCGCAATATCGACGCCATCCATGTGTCGCGTACCGGGCATGTCCTGCTCGACGTGAACATGGCCACGGCGTCGGATGCGCCGCGGCTTTCCGGGCCGCTCCTCACCTCCCCGACGGAACGCGGCCGCGCGACCGTTGCCTTGGCGCAGGTGGCCGTGGCCTTCGAGCTCAAGGACGTGCCGGAGGACTGAGCGCCGGGTCCCGCCGGTCGTCTTCCGCGACACCCCTTGGAGCTACCCCCCTCCGCCCGGGAATGGTAGCCGGGGAGGGTCAGCAGGAAGGGGGTGACCATGGGTCGTCGTCAGATGAAGGGCGCCAACCGCCGGACCACGAAGCCCCGGGCGAAGTCCGTGGAAGGTCCGGTCCTGGAGCAGGAACGGCCCGGCCACTCGGCCGAGGCGGAGATCGCGCGGCTGCGGCAGGAATTGCGGGAGGCCCGCGCCACCCTGGAGCGGCTGGCGCTGACGCATGAACCCGAGGCCGCCCGGGCCGCCCTGTCCCGGCGCCTCGCGGAGCTGGAGGAGGCCCGGCAGGTCGCGCGCGGCCATGCCGTGGAAGCCGCCCTGGCGCGTTCCCGGGCCGAGGCCGACCTGCAGGCGCTGCGCAACGCCCTCTCCCGCGCACCGGGCCTGTCGGGCTGGCTCCTGCGCCGCGCCCAGCGGCGGCTGGAGGAAAAGACGCCGCACCAGGGGTGATGCGGGCGGAGCCTGCCCCGGGGACGGCCACGAAGCGCAGTGCCGAAGCCCAGGCGGCCCCGCCCCGCGTGGGCTTCTACTGCTGCGGCCCCTTTCCGGGCATGGACGGCGTGGCCGGGGCATGGCGGCTGCCGGCAGGCCGGCCACGCCGGCGATGGATCGGGATCACCTCGGCCGAACGTGGCAGGAAGTGCTCGGCGACGCGCCGGGGATCGGCCTCTCCGGCCCGCAGTTCCAGGCAGCGGCCCAGGATGTCGCGCAGGGCGCCGTTCTCCGCCGCCGCCAGCGTCTCCAGCCAGTCGGTCAGGAAGGCGTTCACCTCGGAGGACATGCCCCGGCTGCAACAGGCGGCCACGTCCTCCAGCTCGCGCGCCTCCAGCCCTTCCCGGAGGCGCCGCAGCGGCGCGATGACGCCGTGGCGGAGCAGCGCACCGAAGACACCGCCCCGATTCGCCAGCCGCTCCTCCTCCAGCGCCTTCAGCAGCGCCGATGCGGCCTGCGTATCCTCCGATTCGAGCCAGGCGCTCGCCGCCGTCAGGGCGACCTGCCAGTCCGGATCCAGCCGCAGGAAGGGGCCCCAGGTGCTGCCCGGCAGGGGGTAGCGCCCGGCATAGGCCCGCAGGGCCCGCACCGCCTCGCGCCGGCTCCACAGCGGAAGCCCGTTGGCGAGGCCGAAGGCATAGAGCTCCTCCAGGGAGGTCCGGGCGGCCCGGTCGTCATGCAGCCCGGCTCGCAGGGCCTCCCCCAGCAGCATGTCCTCGTAGCCCCGCCAGGATCGCAGGCGGCGGTCCAGCGAGGGTTCCTCCAGGAGCCGGGCGAAGCTCTCGGGTTCGGTCAGGAACAGGGGCTGCCAGGTGATATGGGGTCGTGGCATGGAATTTTTCCCCTGCGTCCGGTGCGGGCCTCGAAAGCCTGCCCGGCACTGTGCCGGCATCTGGTTGAGAAAAGGTTAACGGCACACCCCGGCGCTAAGAATCCGGCAACCATTCCGCATCCGGGCTTTCCGGCCCTCGCCGCATCCGATGGCGCCCGCGCCGCGCCTTCCCCGGCATCGCATCGCCGGGCTGCGGAACGGGGCCCGCAGGGTGAACCCTGTCCAGACAGCGGCGTTCCCGTTGGGCCCCGGCCGAGCCGGCGCTCCCTTTCCGGGGCGCCGCTGCCCGGCCGCAGAAGGAGATCCGGACGATGGCAAAGGGACAGGTGCTGGTGGTCGCGACGTCACATGGCCTCCTGGGCGACGGGCCGGAGCGCACCGGGCTGTGGCTGGAGGAACTGGCCGTGCCCTACTACGCCCTGCTGGATGCGGGCTTCGAGGTGCTCCTGGCCTCCACCGCCGGCGGCGAGATCCCCTTCGACCCGCGCAGCCTGCCGGGCGCCTCGCCCGAGCCCAATGGCATCCACGGCGCCGTGGGCCGCTTCCTGGCCGATGAGGGCGCCATGGCCCTGGCCCGCGCCTCGTCGGGGCTGGAGGACGTGGCGGAGCAGCCCCATGACGCGGTCTTCCTGCCGGGCGGTCATGGCACGATGTGGGACCTGCCGGCCAGCCGGCCGCTGGCCACGCTGGTCGGCCACGCCATGGAGGCCGGCAAGCCGGTCGCCGCCCTCTGCCACGGTCCGGCCGGGCTGGTGGCGGCGCATCGCAAGGGCACCAGCGCCCCGGTGGTGGAGGGACGGCGGGTCACAGGCTTCAGCAACCGCGAGGAAGCCGCCACGGGCCTGTCGGAGACGGTTCCCTTCCTGCTGGAGGACCGGCTGCGCTCCCTGGGCGCGCACTACGAGAGCGGCCCGGACTTCACGGGATTCGCGCTGCGCGACGGCAACCTGATCACCGGGCAGAACCCGCAATCCTCGGCGCTGGTGGCGCAGCATCTGCTTGCCGCCATGAAGGAGCGCCACTGATCCGGTCGGCATGGGTTTTCCTGGCACCAGGGCGCCCTGCCAGCCCCCATGCCCGGTATCAGCGGCGTGACAGCACGACCAGATAGCCGCAGGGCTGTTCCGAGGCGTTCTCGAAGCCGCAATCCGCCGGGGCGCCCAGCACCAGGCAGTCCCCGGCGGCGAGCCGGTGCCGCGCCGCGCCCTCGTGGAACAGCAGCTCGCCTTCCAGCACCCAGATCACGTGCTTCCAGGACAGGTAGGTGGAGGCCGGGTAGTCCACCCGCGCCCCCGCGGGCAGTTCCACCCGCACCAGCTCCGGGTCGCTGCCCGAAGGTGTGACGGCGCGGCGCAGATAGCCCGTTTCCGGGTCGCGCCAGAGCGGCTGCGCGGCGGCCCGGGACACGCGCCCGCCCCCGGCATCGCCCTCCGCCCGCGCCAGCAGGGTGGAAAGCGTCAGCCCCAGCGCCGAGGCCAGGCGCCCGAGCAGCGCGGCGGTCGGGCTGGCCTCGGCGCGTTCCACCTTGCTGATCATGGCCCGCGAGACGGCGGAACGTTCGGCCATCTCGGCGATGGACCAGCCGCGTTCCTCCCGCTCCGCCCGCAGCCGGGCGGCCAGCGAGGCCGTCAGGTCGGATGGCTCCATCTCGTCTTGTATATTGCTCATGCGTCCATCATAGTAGATAGCACACCGCCCGGTGACCAGCCGCCTCGATCCAGCCGGATGACGCAATACCCCATGGCCCATCGCCCGAAGGACGGGATCGCATGATCCCACTCGCCCCGATCGGCCACAATGGCGGTCCGCCCCTGGAGGAGCCCGATCCCGGCGCTTCGGGCCGGCTGCATCTCTGGCGCAGGGCACACAAGAAGGCCTGGAAGACGCCGCCGCGCGAGATCGCGCTGCGCCGCCTGGCCCGGGCCGAGGAGCTGGGCATGACCTACCGCGAATACACGCTCGAAATCCTAGAACGGGGCCGCTACCTGTGAGCCAAGCCAAAGCGGGGCGCCAGATCGTCCTGAATGCCTTCGACATGGCCTGTGTCGGGCATATCCAGCAGGGGATGTGGACGCATCCGCGCGACCGCTCCACGGATTATCTCAGGCTCGACCACTGGATGCGCCTCGCGCAGACGCTGGAACGCGGGCTGTTCGACGGGCTGTTCCTCGCCGATGTGCTGGGCATCTACGATGTGTATGGCCACAGCCCCGATGCGTCCCTGCGCGGCGCGGTGCAGGTGCCGCTGCTGGACCCGATGCTGCTGGTGCCGGCCATGGCCGGCGTCACGCGGCACCTGGGCTTCGGCATCACCTGCAACCTCGCCTACGAGGCGCCCTATCTCTTCGCGCGGCGCTTCTCCACGCTGGACCACCTGACGCAGGGGCGCGCGGGCTGGAACATCGTCACCGGCTATCTCGACAGCGCGGCGCGCGCCATGGGGATGGCGTCGCAGATGGCGCATGACGACCGCTATGACCTCGCCGACGAATACATGGAACTCGTCTACAAGCTGTGGGAGGGAAGTTGGGCCGACGATGCCGTGCGAGCGGACCGGGCGGCGGGCCTCTATGCCAATCCCGCCCGCGTGCGCCACGTGCGGCACGAAGGCGCGCAGTACCGGCTCGACGCCCCGCATCTGGTGGAACCCTCGCCGCAGCGCACGCCGGTGCTGTTCCAGGCCGGTGCCTCCGACCGTGGACGCCGCTTCGCCGCGCGCCATGCGGAATGCGTCTTCGTCAATGGCGGCGCGAAGCCGGCCGTGGCGCAGCTCGTCGCCGACCTGCGCGCCCGCGCGGCGGAACGGCCGCTGAAGGTGCTGGTCGGCGCCACGCTGGTGGTCGGCCGCACCGAGGCTGAGGCACGCGACCTGCTGGAGGACTACCGCCGCCATGCCAGCGTCGAGGGGGCCCTGGCCCATGCCTCGGCCTCGCTGGGCATCGACTTCGCCCGCTATGGCACGGACGAGCCGATCGAGGCCGGGCCGACCCAGGCCATCCAGTCCAATGTCGAGGCCGCGAAGCGTGCCGCCGGCCCGGTCTGGACCAAGCGCAAGCTGATCGACCAGTTCGTGCTGGGCAGCCGCCAGCCGCCCATCGTGGGTTCGGCGGAACAGGTGGCCGAGGCGCTGATCCGCTGGGTCGAGGAGACGGATGTGGACGGCTTCAACCTGTCCCGCACCGTGGTGCCGGAATGCCTGGAGGCGGTGGTGGAGCGCGTCGTGCCCGTCCTGCAGGAACGCGGCGCCTTCAAGCACGCCTACGCGCCCGGGACGTTGCGCGAGAAGCTGTTCGGCGCCGGGCCGCGCCTCGCCTCGCCGCATCCGGCGGCGGGGTATCGCTTTCCGGCATGATCCGGCGTCAACAGGAGCCAACGAACCGGGTCCAGGGCGCACAGCGTCCTGGCGGATGAGGGTATCGGGGGAAGGCGGCGCCTTCCCCCGGGGACACCTAGAACCCCACGCGGTCCCCGCCCTTGAGCGACAGGATCTCCCGCGCCTCGTCCGGCGAGGCGATCTCCAGGCCGAGGCCCTCGATGATCTGCCGCGCCAGCCGCACCTGCTCCGCGTTGCTGGTGGCGTACTTGCCCGGCCCGGCCCAGAGGCTGTCCTCCAGCCCGACGCGGACATTGCCGCCCATGGCCGCCGCCATGGCCGCGATGGGAAGCTGGTTGCGCCCGGCGCCAAGCACGGACCAGCGGTAGTTGTCGCCGAAGAGCCGGTCGGCGGTGCGCTTCATGTGCATCACGTCCTCCGGATGCGCGCCGATGCCGCCTTGCAGGCCGAAGACCGTCTGGATGAAGAGCGGCGCCTTCACCAGCCCGCGGTCGAAGAAGTATTTCAGGTTGTAGAGATGCGCGGTGTCATAGCACTCGAACTCGAAGCGCGTGTCGTTGCCGGCGCAGGTGGTCAGGATGTACTCGATCTGGCCGAAGGTGTTGCGGAAGATGATGTCCTTGTTGGCGAGGTAGCTGCGCTCCCACTCGTGCTTCAGGTCCTTGAAGCGGTCGAGCATCCCGAACAGGCCGAAATTCATCGAGCCCAGGTTCAACGAGGCGACCTCCGGCCTGAAGGTCGCGGCGGGGCGGACGCGCTCCTCGATGCTCATGGTCGGCGCGCCGCCGGTGGTCAGGTTCACCACGCAGTTCGTGCGCTGCTTGATGACCGGCAGGAACTTCGCGAAGGCCTCCGGCGTCTGGTCCGGCTCCCCGGTCTCAGGGTTGCGGGCATGCAGGTGGACGATGGCAGCCCCGGCCTCTGCGGCGCCGACCGCCGCCTCGGCGATCTCCTCCGGCGTGACCGGCAGGTGCGGCGACATGCTCGGCGTGTGGATCGCGCCCGTGACGGCGCAGGTGATGATGACCTTGCGCTTGGTGGCCATGCTCAGCGTCTCTCCTGTTCCTGCTTGTGCGCCCGCAAGGCGGCGAGGCGTGCGTCGCGCCACTGCATCCGCTCCGGCAGGTCGTCACGTCGCGGCCATTGCCGCATGATCTCGGCGGTCCTCGCCTCGCCGAAGACCTCCGGCGGTGCCGGATCGGCGGCGAGGCGGCGGTAGAAGCCGGTGTAGCGGGCGCAGTAGTCGGGAATGCCGCCCGGCGCGTTCAGCTCGATGGTCGCGAAGGGGCCGAGGAAGCTCCAGCGCAGGCCGAGCCCGTCCGCCACCGTGCGGTCCAGGTCCTCGGGGGTGACATAGCCTTCCTCGACCAGCCGGAAGGCCTCGGCCAGCAGCGCGCCCTGGAGCCGGTTGAGCACGAAGCCCTCGATCTCCTTCAGCACCGTGACCGGCACCTGCCCGATGGAATCGTAGATCTCCCGCGCCCGCGTCACCACGGCGGGATCGGTCCATTCGGCGCCGGAAATCTCCACCACCGGCACGAGGTGCGGCGGGTTCACCGGATGCCCGATCAGGCAGCGCGGCCGCCCCGGCAGGTCGTCGGTGAAGAGCGAGCAGCGGATGGCGGAGGAGGAGGAGGCGATGATGGCCCCACGCGGCGCCAGGGCGTCGAGCTCGCGGAACAGCGCCCGCTTCACCTCCAGCACCTCCGGCCCGTTCTCCTGCACGAAATCCACGCCATCGAGCGCGGCGGCGAGGTCCTTCGCCGCCTGGATGCGCGCGGCGGCGCCTTCGGGGTCCTGGCAGAGCCCGTGCTCCGCCAGATTGCGCAGCCCCTCGGCGCAGAGGGCGCGGGCCTTGTCCGCCACCCCCTCCACCGGGTCCCAGAGCCGGACCTCCCAGCCCGCCCGGGCGAAGATCATTCCCCAGGCGCGGCCGATCAGCCCGCTCCCCGCGATGCAGACACGCATGCTCACAGCCACAGCACCTTCCGTCGCAGTTCCTCGTCCTCGCGCAGCAGCCGGGATTCTCCGAGCCACTGCACCGCGCCGCGTTCCAGCGCCACGGTCCGGTCCGACAGGGCCAGAGCGAGGTCGAGATGATGGTCCACGATGATGATCGAGACTTCCCGGCGCAGCCGGTCGAAGCACTCGAACAGCTCCTCCGTCACCGCCGGGGAAAGTCCCTCGAAGGGCTCGTCCAGCAGCAGCAGCCGCGTGTCGCCGGACAGCGCCCGGGCCACCGCCACCATCTGCTGCTCGCCGCCCGAAAGGCGGTCCGCCGCGACGTTCCAGCGTTCGCGCAGCCGGGGGAAGAATTCGAGCACGCGCTCCTCCTCCCAGTGCACGCCCGCGCCGGTCAGGCGCTTCAGGCGCCCGAGGCCCAGATTCTCGCCCACGGTCATGCCGGCGAAGAGGCCGCGCCCCTGCGGCACGAAGCCCATGCCGCGCCGGGCGATCCGGTCCGGCGACAGGCCCGCGATCTCGTCGCCGCCCAGCACGATCCGGCCGGAGGCCGGGCGCGCCGTGCCGATCAGCGTCTTGAGCAGCGTGGACTTGCCCGCGCCGTTGCGGCCGAGCAGCGCGACGATCTCCCCCTGCCGCACCGTCAGCGACACGTCGTTCAGGATGTGCGACTTGCCGTAGAAGGTATTGACCTTCTCCATCACCAGCAGGTCACGTTCCGTCGCGGCGCTGACACGCGGCTTCGCGGCCACGGCATCGGCGCCGGAGCCGAGATAGACCGCCTGCACCCGCGCATCGTCGCGCGCCTGCTCCACCGTGCCGTCCACCAGCACGGCGCCGTCGGCCATCACCGTCACCCGGTCCGCCATGCGGAAGACACGGTCGATGTCGTGCTCCACCAGCAGCACGGGGATGTCGGCGGAAAGCGACTTGATCAGGTCGCCCACGCGCTCCCGCTCCGCCGCGGCGAGGCCAGCCAGCGGCTCGTCCAGCAGCAGGATGCGCGGCTTCGTGGCCAGGGCCAGCCCCATGTCGAGCAGGCGCTGCCCGCCATAGGAGAGGCTGCCGGCCTCCGCCCGCTCCACGCCGGACAGGCCGGTCCAGCGCAGCAGCTCCTCCGTGTCCTGGCGCAGCTCGGGGATGGCCTCCGCGTCGCGCCAGCCGTTGAAGCGCGCGGGGTGCCGCGCCTGCACGGCGAGGCGGATGTTCTCCTCCACCGACAGGCCGGGGAAGAGGTTGGTGATCTGGAAGCTGCGGCCCAGCCCGGCCCGGGTGATGGCATGCGGCTCCATGCCGTCCACCCGCTGCCCGTCCAGCATCACCCGCCCCTCGTCCAGCGGGAACATGCCGGAAAGCAGGTTGAAGGCCGTGGTCTTGCCCGCGCCGTTCGGGCCGATCAGCGCGTGCAGGCGCCGGTCCTCCACGGCGAAGGACACGCCCTGCACCGCTTTCACCGGGCCGAAGCTCTTGCGCATCGCCTCGGCGGACAGCACCGGCCCCGCCGTGCCGCCTTCGCGGATGAAGCGGGCAGGAATGCGGCCGCTTGCCCCGGCGCGGCGGGCGGACATGGCGGCGCCCTCCGTGGCCTCGCGCCGGAAGGGCTTCAGCAGGCGCTTGCCGATGCCCACCAGCCCGTCCGGCGAGAAGAGGATGAAGCCGACGAAGAGCAGGCCGAAGATCAGCAGCCAGTTCGCCGTGTAGATGCTCAGGAACTCGCGAAACAGGATGTAGAAGAGCGCGCCGATGGCCGGCCCCAGAAAGGAACGCATGCCACCGATCACCACCATGGCCAGCAGCTCGCCCGAGAAGGCGATGGCGATGGGATCGGCCGAGGCAAAGCGGTGGTTGTAGACGCTGAGAACCCCGGCCAGGCCGGTGATCGTGGCCGAGACAGCGAAAGCCACCAGCTTGTAGCGGTTGGTGCCGTAGCCGATGAAGCCAGCGCGCTGCTCGTTCTCGCGGATCGCCACCAGCACCGTGCCGAGCGGCGCGCGGCGCAGGCGCCAGAGGCCGATCAGGACGGCGAAGGCGACCGCCGCGACGACGGCGTAATAGGCATAGGGATTGTCCAGCGCCGCATAGCGCCGCACGTTGCCGAGCCCGTTCTCGCCGCCGGTCAGGTCGGTCCATCGGAAGGCGATGGCGAAGAGCATCGCCGTGAAGGCCAGCGTCAACAGCGAGAAGTACACGCCGCGCCGCCGCAGGATCAGCGCCCCCGCGACCAGCGAGGCCGCGGCCACGATAACCAGCGCGCCCAGGCCCGGCAGCAGCATGTCCGTGGGCAGGAAATGCCGTTGCAGCAGCGCGGCGGCATAGGCGCCGATGCCAAACCAGGCGCCATGGCCGAAGGAGACCAACCCGGTCCAGCCGACCAGGATGTTCAGCCCCATCACGGCGATGGCGAAGACCACCACATCCGTGGCGGTGGTCATGGTGAGGCCGATCGCTTCCATCAGGAAGGGCAGAGCCACCAGCATGGCGCCCGCCGCCAGCAGTTGCGCCAGCGGACCGGAGGCGCCGGGGCGGCGCACGGTTTCCGGCGGATTCAGGGTGGAGGATGTGTCGAGGGGCATCACGGGGACCTCACTCGAAGCGCTGGATGCGCTCGCCCAGCAGGCCGCGCGGGCGGAGCAGCAGGACAAGGACCATCAGCAGATAGACGGAGGCCTCGGTGGCCGGAGGAAAGTAGTAGGCGGCGAGGCCGCGCACGACGCCGACGATGAGCGCCGCCACCACGACGCCCCAGAAGGAGCCGAGGCCGCCGATCACCACCACGACGAAGGCAAAGGTCAGGATCTCCGCGCCCATGGTCGGCGTCACGCCGGTCACCGGCGCCATCATCGTCCCCGCCAGGGCGGCGAGCCCGACCGCGATCATCACCACCGCGGTCATATAGGGCTTCAGCGAGATGCCCAGCGCCGCGACCATGTCCGGGTTCTGCACCCCCGCCCGCACCACGCGGCCGAAGGGCGTGCGCGTCAGCAGCAGCCAGAGCCCCGCGACGCAGAGCACGGCGACGCCCAGGATGATCAGCCGGTACTTGGAATAGATGAAGTCGCCGATGAAGACCTGCCCGCGCAGCCAGAGCGGGATCGAGAAGGGCAACGGCGCGGCGCCGAAGACCATGCGCAGCGCCTGTTCCGCCACCATGGCCAGGCCGAAGGTCAGCAGCAGGCTCAGGATCGGGTCGCCGCGGTAGAAGCGGCGGAGCATGAAGCGTTCCACCAGCAGGCCGAGCAGCGCCACCGCCACGGGCGAGACCACCAGCGCGCCGCCGAAGCCGATGGTGGGCGTCAGCGCCACGGCCAGATAGGCGCCGATGGCGTAGAAGGCGCCGTGCGCGAGGTTGACGATGCCGCCCAGGCTGAAGATCAGCGACAGGCCAAGAGCGATGAGCAGGTAATAGGCGCCGATCAGCAGGCCGTTGAGGACCTGCTCCAGCACGAAGACGAGTTCCATGGTCCGTGCTTCCCCAGATGGTCACGCGGGACGCCGCGCCGGCCCGGGTCGGGGCGGGCGCGGCCTGTGACGGCGCTCAGGCCGGGAAGGAGCAGGCGTTCTCCGCCCGATTGGTGGCGATGCTTTCCAGGCTCTCGTCGGGCTTGGGGAAGCTGCCATCCGGCTTGAAGATGTCGTACTGGTTCTTCACCTGATCCGGCGGCAGCGCGGTGATGGCGTACATCTCCATCATCAACTGGTGATCCCAGGCGCGGAAATAGCCTTCGCGGCTCTTGGAGATGTCGAACTTCGCGCCTTTCTCCAGATGCTCGACCACCTTGGCGGGCTCGATGGACTTCAGCTCGTTCATCGACTGCGCGATGACCTTCATCGCCGTGTAGTCGCTCCAGCCCTGGTTCTCCGGCGGCTTCTTCCACTTGGCGCGATAGGCATCGGCGAACTTCCGGGCGGAGGGCGCCTCCAGCATGTGGTGCCAGACCACCGGCCAGGTGCCGAGGAAGTTGCCCTGCCCGGCGCCCCAGGCCAGCGCGATGTCGAAGCCGAAGCCCGCGACCGGATAGCTCAGCCCGAACTCACTGTACTGCTTCAGGAAGTTCGTGACCTGCGCACCGGCCAAGTTGCCGATCACCACATCCGGCCGCGCCTGCCGGATCTTCAGCAGGAAGGGCGAGAAGTCGGTCAGCTCGGTCGGCACGAGGTCCTCGCCCGCCGCCGTGGCGCCGTTCTCGCCGAGGAACTTCCTGGCGACGCGCAGCAGGTCATGGCCGAAGGCATAGTCGGCGGTCAGGGCGTAGTACTTCTTTCCCTTCACCAGCCCCTGCTGGAGGATCGCGTTGCCCGCGGTCCGCACCATCATCGTGTTCTGCGATTCGGTGTGGAACATGAAGCGCTGGCAGTCGGAGCCGCGCAGCGCGTCGGAATTGGCGCCGGTGTTGATGAACAGCACCTTCTCCCGCTGCACCACCTGCCCGATGGCCAGCGCCGAGGCGGAATTGATCTCGCCCACGATGCAGGCGACCTTGTCGCGCTGCGTCAGCCGCTCGGCCTTGGCCGATGCGGTCTGCGGGTTGACGCTGTCCTCGTACAGAACCTCGACCTTGCGGCCGTTGATGCCGCCGCCGGCATTGATCTCCTCGGTGGCGAGCTGCACCGCCTGCACCGCGAATTCGCCGAGCGGTCCCAGGAAGCCGGTGCGCGGCGTCAGGTGCCCGATGCGGATGACATCCGGCTGGCCCTGCGACAGGGCCGGGCGGGCCAGGGTGACAGGGAGGAGCGTCGCCGCGCCGGCCATGAGCAGGCCACGACGTGGGAGGAGCACGTTCTTGGACATTGTCTTTTCCCTCAACAGGGCTCTGCGGCCCTTGTTGTGATCTGTGATCACAGTTAGCTTGCCGAAAGCATCAGCCCTTGTCCAGTCTCTCCTTCATGACCTCCGCCGCGGTTCTTGCCGACCTTTCCCCCCTCGCCCGGCGCACCCTGGGCGAGACCGTCTATGCCGCGCTCTCGGAACTCCTGGCCTCGGGCCAGCTTGGTCCCGGCGAAAGGCTGTCTCTGCGCGACAGCGCCGCAGCGCTCGGCGTCTCGGTGATGCCGGTGCGGGAGGCGGTGAACCGGCTGGTGGCGGAGCAGGCGCTGGAGGTCACGCCGGGCCGCGCCATCCGGGTGCCGCTGATGAGCCGGAGCGAGTTCGAGGCCCTGGCCGAGACGCGGATGGCCGTGGAGGGCCTGGCCGCCGCCCGCGCCGCCAAGCATCGCAGCGCCGAGGCCCTGGCCGCGATCCGCATGGCGGAGAGCGCCTTCCGCCTGATGGCGGAGGAAGCCGAGCCGGACCGCGTGCGCCTCGTCGCGCTGAACCGTGACGTACACTTCACCATCTATCGTGCCGCCTCGCTGCTGCCGCTGCAGGAGATCATCGCGCGGCTCTGGCTGAAGGCCGGGCCGGTGCTGAACCTCGACCTACGGGAACATCCCGAGCGGGTGCGCCAGGGCTCGGCGCTGCGGCGCCATGCCGAGGCACTGGCGGCAATCGAGTCGGGCGATGCCGCGGGCGCGAGAGCCGCCATCGCGGCCGATATCCGCGACGCGGCGGATTTCATCATCGCGCATGGCCGCCTGCCGGAAGGCTAGCGTCCGGCGCCGGATAGGGAGGAAGAGGAGAATGGACCTGGGCATGACCGGGCTGCGCGTGCTGGTGACGGCGGGTGCTGCGGGTATCGGGCGCAGCATCGTGGAGGCCTTTGCCGAGGAAGGTGCGCGCGTCTTCACCTGCGACGTGGATGCGACGGGACTCGCCACCCTGCCCGTGGGCGTTGGGCATCAGGTCACGGATGTGGCCGACCGCGCACAGGTGGCCTCACTCTTCGACTCGGCCATCGCGGCACTCGGCGGGCTGGACGTGCTGGTGAACAATGCCGGCATCGCAGGCCCGACCGGCGCCGTGGAGGAGATCCACCCGGAAGACTGGGACCGCTGCATCGAGGTCTGCCTGACCAGCCAGTTCAACTGCGCCCGGCTGGCCGTCCCGCATCTGCGCAAGAGCGGCAACGCCTCGATCGTCAACCTGTCCTCGGCCGCGGGCAAGTTCGGCTTCGGCTTCCGCAGCCCCTATGCGGCGGCGAAATGGGGCGTCATCGGCTTCACCAGATCGCTCGCCATCGAGCTCGGCGAGGCCGGCATCCGCGTCAACGCCATCCTGCCCGGCCTCGTCGCCGGCGACCGGCAACGCCGCGTGCTGGAGGCCAAGGCACAGCAGCGCGGCATCGGTTTCGCAGAGATGGAGCGGATCGCCTTCTCCTACACCTCGATCAAGGACTACGTGACACCGCGCCAGCTCGCAGACCAGATCCTGTTCCTCTGCAGCCGCCGCGGCGCCACCATTTCCGGACAGGCTATCTCCGTGGATGGCGATACGCGCATGCTGACCTGATGTTCAGGCGTCGCTCTGTTGGCGGTCCGGGGAAAAAGTGCTGCCAGCCGTTGGTCCTCAAGCCCGGGACTTGCGGCCTGGCCCTCGGGGACAGACGGAAACGCGGGGTTGCCGAAAAAAGAAGGTACGGCGCCCCTGTGGTTGGGGCTGGAACACGGCATACTTCTTTTGTCCACGCTGCTGGGTGCGCGTACGGGGGTATGTTGCGTGCTTGTGTGTGGGGGGGGGTGTTTGGATGCGGGGACAGGATTTGAACCTGTGACCTTCAGGTTATGAGCCTGACGAGCTACCGGGCTGCTCCACCCCGCGCTGGGTGATGGTGTGATGGTGACGTGGGCGGCGATCGGGTCGGGGG
>NZ_BDLP01000059.1:0-17464 GCF_001950415.1 Roseomonas sp. TAS13 | reverse complement strand
GGTCATGGCCGGTGCCCGCGTGCTCGCCGACCTGCCGGCCGTGGCCTCCTGGGCCTCCGGCGTGGCGCGCGACCCGGTGGCGCGGGTCCGCATCACCGATGCCGCCTGGAAGATGCTGCTGACCTTCGGCCTGGGCGTGCTGGCGGAGATCGCGGTCTATCACCTGCTGCGCGTGCCGCGCCGGCGGCTGGACGCCATGGCCCCGGCCCCGGGCGGCCGCTGGAACTGGCTGCGCCGCGTGCCCGTCGTGGCCGGGCGCCTGCTGCTGGACCTGCTGCCGGTGCTGGGCTTCGCCCTGGTCGCCTATCCGATGGTGGAGGCGGTGCGCCCCCTGCCCACCACGGAGCTGGTGCTGCTCACCATCAACAATGCCTATGTGCTGTGCCGGGCCATCATGATGGCCTCGCGCATGCTGCTCTCGCCCGCCTCGGCGCATCTGCGGCTGGTCCGCATGCCGGACGAGACGGCGGCCTACTTCACCCGCTGGCTGCGCCGCATCGTGGGGCTGTCGGTCTTCGGCTATGCGCTGGCGGAGGCCAGCCTGCAGTTCGGCGTCCCCTGGGCGGTGCATGACGGCATCATCCGGCTGATCATGCTGCTGGTCTCGCTGATGCTGGTCATCGTCGTGGTGCAGAAGCGCCAGGTGGTCGCCGGGCTGCTGCGCGCCCCGGCCCTGCCGCCCGGCGAGGAGCCCTCGGGATCCCGCGCCGCGCTGCGCACGCTGCGCAACCGCCTGGCCGAGATCTGGCACGTGGTGGTGATCCTCTGGCTGCTCGCGCTCTGGGGCGTCTGGGCGCTGGAGGTACCGGACGGCTTCTCGCGCCTGCTGCGCGGCACCGGGGCGACGCTGCTGATCCTGGGCGTGGCCAAGGGGCTCGATGTCGGCCTGCGCCAGCTCCTGGACCGCGCCATGGCGCTTCCCGCCGGCCTCGCCGCCCGCTATCCCGGGCTGGAGCTGCGCGCCACCCGCTACGGGCCCCTGTTGCGCAGCCTGGTGAGCGGCGTGCTGACCGTGGCGGCCCTGCTTCTGCTGCTGGAGGCCTGGGGCATCGGCGCCTTCGCCTGGTTCACCCAGGGGCGGCTGGGCTCGCGCATCCTGGGGGCGCTGGGCTCCATCGGCGTCAGCGCGCTGGTGGCCATCCTGGTGTGGGAGGTGGCGAACAGCGCCATCGCCCGCCAGCTCACCAAGGCCTCGCGCGAGGGCCAGGCTGCGCGCTCGGCCCGGGTACGCACCCTGCTGCCGATGATGCGCACGGCGCTGATGATCGTGATCCTGATCTTCCTGGTGCTGAACGTGCTGAGCGAGATCGGGGTCAACGTGGCGCCGCTGATCGCCGGCGCCTCGGTCGTCGGCGTGGCCATCGGCTTCGGCTCGCAGACGCTGGTGAAGGACGTGGTGACCGGCCTCTTCCTGCTGCTGGAGGACGCGGTGGCGGTGGGCGACAGCGTCACCCTCGGCACGCCGCCGCAGACCGGGGTGGTGGAGCGGCTCTCGATCCGCTCCATCCGCCTGCGCGCGGTGGACGGGTCAGTGCACATCATCCCCTTCTCCGCCGTCACCTCGGTCACCAACATGACCCGCGACTTCGCCTTCGCCATGCTGGAATTCTCGCTCTCCTATGGCGAGGACACCGACCGCGTGGCCGAGGTGCTGCGCCAGATCGCGAAGGAGATGCGGGCCGAGGCACGCTGGAGCGGCGCGATCCGCGACGACCTGGACGTCATGGGCGTGGATCGCCTGCTGGAGACCGGCGTGGTGCTGCGCGCCCGGCTGAAGACCGAGCCCTCGCAGCGCTTCCCGGTGGGGCGGGAGATGAACCGCCGCATCCAGGCGAGGTTCGAGGAGCTGGGCATCGTCATCCCTTCCCCCTGGCGCAAGGCCGCCACGGAGGAGGACCAGATGCATGCGACCGGCGCGAGTGCCTGACCTCTGCCATGCCTCCGGCGCGGGCCAGCTCCGCGCCGGTTTTGTCCGGGCCGCCTGTACAGCCGCCCGAAGCCCGTCCTAGGCTCGCAAGCATGACGGTCCGGACCTTCACGCGGCGAATTACACGCCCGGTCGCCTGAGCGCCGCCCGGGGGGCCATCCCCCTCCGAGGCGGGCGAAGAGCGGCCGGGACAATGATCCGTCACCCCCTCTTCGCCGCGTTTTGTCCGGAGGCCTCCAGAGCCATGTCCGACCACCTTCCCGTCGCCGCCCGCTTCAGCCTGCTCGCCGAGCCCTCGCCCGGCCTGTTGCCGCGCGCCATGCAGCCTTTCGCCAAGCGCGACCTCGTGCCCGACCATTTCGCCTCGCACCGCGAGGGCGGCACGCTGCGCCTGTCCTTCGGCATGAAGGCCATGCCGGCGGAGATGGTGAACCTCGTGCGCGGCGACCTCGCCCGCCTCGTCGGCGTGCTGGAGCTCCAGGTGGAGCAGGGCGAGATGGAGCGCGGCCCCGCGGTGCTCGCCGTCGCCGCCTGAGCACACGAAGCCGCGAGGGCGGCCGCGCCCGTTGACACGGCCCGCGCCGCGTGGCCCTGATGCGGGCATGTTCCAAGGGGGGTCCCGGTCCAGGGGCTGAGATAGCGCTGGGGCATCCTGCCCGCCGCGCTGACCCTTTGAACCTGATCCGGGTCATGCCGGCGAAGGGACAGGAACGGGCCGCCACGGGCCGGGATATGATTCCGTAGGCGTCCCACCCCGACGTCACACCAGACGACCCGGATCTCCGACCATGCGCAGGTGCAGGAGATCCGACCGTGCCAGACAGCCTTCCCCCGAAATCCCCGCCGGCGATCGGCGAGGTCGTGACCGGCCCGATCCCGGGCTCCCGCCGCGTCTATGTGGAATGCCCGGCGCGCGGCTTCCGCGTGCCCTTTCGCGAGATCGCGGTGCATCCCTCCGCCAAGGAGCCGCCCGTCACGCTCTACGACGCCTCCGGCCCCTATACCGACCCCGAGGCGAAGGTGGACATCGCGAGCGGCCTCGCCCGCATCCGTGACGCCTGGGTCCGCGCCCGGGGCGATGTGGAGGAGACCGAGGGCCGCGCCATCCGGCCGGAGGACAACGGCAACGTGTCCGACAGCCACCGCGTGCCGCAGTTCCCCGGCCGCATCCGCCCGCTGAAGGCGAAGGCCGGCGCGGCGGTGACGCAGATGGCCTATGCCCGGCGCGGCATCGTCACGCCGGAGATGGAGTTCGTCGCCATCCGCGAGAACATGCGCCGCGAGATGCTGCGCGAGGTCATCCGCGACGGCGAGGATTTCGGCGCCAGCATCCCCGATGTGGTGACGGCGGAATTCGTGCGCGACGAGATCGCCCGCGGCCGCGCCATCATCCCGAACAACGTGAACCACCCGGAATCCGAGCCGATGGCAATCGGGCGGAACTTCCTGGTGAAGATCAACGCCAATATCGGCAATTCCGCGGTCAGCTCCTCGGTGGCGGAGGAGGTGGACAAGATGGTCTGGGCGATCCGCTGGGGCGCCGACACCATCATGGACCTTTCCACCGGGCGCAACATCCACGACACGCGCGAATGGATCCTGCGCAACGCCCCCGTGCCGGTCGGCACGGTGCCGCTGTACCAGGCGCTGGAGAAGGTCGGCGGCGTGGCCGAGGACCTGAGCTGGGAGGTGTTCCGCGACACGCTGATCGAGCAGGCGGAACAGGGCGTGGACTACTTCACCATCCATGCCGGCGTGCGCCTCGCCCATGTGCCGCTCACCGCGCGGCGCGTCACAGGCATCGTTTCGCGCGGCGGCTCGATCATGGCCAAGTGGTGCCTGGCGCATCACCGGGAAAGCTTCCTCTACACCCGCTTCGACGAGATCTGCGAGATCATGCGGGCCTATGACGTCGCCTTCTCGCTGGGCGACGGCCTGCGCCCGGGCTCCATCGCCGATGCCAACGACGCGGCGCAGTTCGCCGAGCTGGAAACGCTGGGCGAGCTGACCCAGGTCGCCTGGAAGCACGACTGCCAGGTGATGATCGAGGGCCCCGGCCATGTGCCGATGCACAAAATCAAGGCCAACATGGACAAGCAGCTCGCGGTCTGCGGCGAGGCGCCCTTCTACACGCTCGGTCCGCTCACGACCGACGTGGCGCCGGGCTATGACCACATCACCTCGGCCATCGGCGCGGCGATGATCGGCTGGTTCGGCACGGCGATGCTCTGCTACGTCACGCCGAAGGAGCATCTGGGCCTGCCGGACCGCGACGACGTGAAGGCCGGCGTGATCGCCTACAAGATCGCCGCCCATGCCGCCGACCTCGCCAAGGGCCACCCCACGGCGCGGGCCTGGGACGATGCGCTGAGCCGCGCGCGCTTCGAGTTCCGCTGGGAGGACCAGTTCAACCTCGGCCTCGATCCGGAAACGGCGCGCGCCTACCACGACGAGACGCTGCCCAAGGAGGCGCACAAGGTCGCGCATTTCTGCTCCATGTGCGGACCCAAGTTCTGCTCCATGAAGATCAGCCAGGACATCCGCGACGAGGCCATCCGCGCCGCCGCCGAGGAAGGCATGGCCGAGATGGCGGAACGCTTCCGCGACGGCGGCAGCCAGATCTACAGCCCCGCCGCGGAATAGGGCCGGCACGCCGGGGCGGGGGGTGCCCCCGCCCCGGCATAGGATTTGCCACGCATCCGGATCGTCTCGCGGGCGGTCACATGGCTGCCCTGCTTTGACACGGTTTTCGCCCTGCGGGAGCCTCCATCCGGACTGGTGGAGAGATATCCATGACAGCGGCCTGGAACAGCGGCGACACGCTTCTTCTCATCGCCGCCGCCGTCGCGCTGGGCGCGATCGTGCTGCTGATCGCCTGGGGGCGGATCGCGGCCTTCCTCGCCATCATGCTGGGCGCCGGCGTCTTCGCCGCCATCACCGGCCTGCCGATCGAGAAGCTCACCCCCGCCTTCGAGCATGGCGCGGGCGGCGTGCTGGGCGATATCGGCGTGGTGATCGCCCTCGGCGCCATGCTGGGCGGGCTGCTGACCGCGGGCGGCGCGGCCGACCGCATCGTGGACGGCGTGCTGCAGCATGCCACGGCGCGCAGCCTGCCCTGGCTGCTGGCGCTGGTGGCCATGCTGATCGGCCTGCCGCTCTTCTTCGAGGTCGGGCTGGTCATCATGATCCCGATCATCTTCGCCATGGCGCGGAAGACGAAGCTGCCGGTGATGCAGGTCGCCATCCCCGCGCTTGCCGGCATGACGACGCTGCACGCGCTGGTGCCGCCGCATCCCGGGCCGCTGATCGGCATCGCGCAGCTCCATGCGGATCTCGGCCTGACCCTGGGCTTCGGCCTGCTGATCGCGGTGCCGGCGGTGGCCCTGGCCGGGCCGCTCTACAGCAAGGTGATCGTGCGCATCCCCTCGATGCGCGAGGCCGGGCAGGCCGCGACGCAAAGGAAGGAGGAGCAGCATGGCGAGGCCTGGGTCACGCCGGGCTCCCGCCCCTCCTTCACCCTGTCGCTGCTGGTGCTGCTGCTGCCGGTCGCGCTGATGCTCTGCCGCACCGTGGCGCAGGTGGCGCTGCCGCCCGGCGCGGCGCGGACCCTGCTGGAGGCCGTCGGCGCCCCCATCGTGGCCCTGGCGGCCAGCGTGGTCTTCGCCGCCATCGCCCTGGGCTGGGCCCGCGGCGCCACGCGGACCGAGGTGGGCAAGGTGATGAGCGCCGCCCTGCCGCCCATCGCCATCCTGCTGCTGACCATCGGCGCGGGCGGCGGCTTCAAACAGGTGCTGGTGGAGGCCGGCATCACCGGCACCCTGGGCAAGATCGCGCAGGACACCGGCATGCCGCTGGTGCTGCTCGCCTGGCTGATCGCCGTCTGCCTGCGGCAGGCCACCGGCTCCGCCACCGTGGCGACCACGGCGGTGGCCGGGCTGATGGCGCCCCTGGTCGGCGGCTTCGGCCTGACCCCGGCGCAGACTTCGCTCCTCGTGCTCGCCATCGGCTCGGGCTCGGTCTTCTTCTGCCACGTCAACGATGCGGGCTTCTGGATGATCCGGGAGTTCTTCGGCCTGCGCCTCGGCCAGACGGTCTGGGCCTGGTCGGTGCTGCAGACCATCGTGTCCGTGACGGGGCTGGTGCTGACCGCCCTGCTCTGGGGCCCCGCGGGCTGGATGGGCTGACGGCGCGGGGGGCAGCCAGCCCGGGTTCAGGGGGCCATGTAGATCGGGCGCTCGGTGATGGAAACGAGTTGCCCGCCGGGCGTGAGGGCGTTCCGGCCGCGTCCGGCGGGCCGCGTCGCGCCCTTGCGCGGCACTCCGGCTACCTCCCCCATCCCGCCTGCCGGGAAACGGCGAGCGCGGCCCATTCGCACATGCACCAATGCCGGCCGCCCCGATGCTATCCATCCGGGCGCAGAACATGAAGCTCCGGCCTCGCGCAAAGGGGACTTGCCTTCTTTGTTTTCGGTCCATATTGAAACTTCAGAAATTACTGAAATAACCGGACGCCATGGACCTCCCCCCCCTCACCCAGGCTTTCGTGCTGCATTTCGGCGAGATGGGCAGCCGCTGGGGCATCAACCGCACGGTGGGGCAGATCTACGCCCTGCTCTATGTGTCGGAGGAGCCCCTCTGCGCCGACCAGATCGTGGAAGGCCTGGGGATCTCGCGCTCCAACACCTCCATGGGGCTGAAGGAACTGCAGGCCTGGAACCTCGTGGTGCTGCGGCACCGGCCCGGCGACCGGCGGGACTTCTTCACCACCCCCGGCGATGTCTGGCAGATCCTCCGCACCCTGGCCGAGGAACGGAAGAAGCGGGAGGTGGACCCAACCCTGTCCGTGCTGCGGGAGTTGCTGATGCAGCAGCCCGGCAGCGAGGCGGAGCGCCACGCCCAGGACCGGATGGCGGAGATGCACGAGCTGATCGAGCAGCTCGGCCGCTGGTACGACGACGTGAAGACGCTGGAGACGGAGCGCCTGGCCATGCTCCTGTCGCTCGGCGCGCGCGTGACCCGGCTGCTGGATGCCAAGGACCGGCTGGTTTCCATCGCGCGCGGCCCGCGCCTGCCGGGGGAAGCCATTCCCGGAAAAGAGGGCTGAGGCGCAAGCCCCCGCTTTTGTGACCCATCTCCCTTCGCCAACTGCGCTCAACTGACGAAGCGCGAAGCCCGAATCCGTGGAGCCCCCGCCCATGATCGAGTCCCTGCTGCCCAGCGCGCTGGACCTCGCCCGCTTCCAGTTCGCCTTCGTGGTGGTCTGGCACTTCCTCTTTCCCGCCTTCACCATCGGTCTCGCCTCCTATCTCGCGGTGCTGGAGGCGCGCTGGCTCTGGACGGGAGATGCCGTCTATCTCGACACCTTCCGCTACTGGCTGAAGATCTTCGCCATCGCCTTCGCCATGGGCGTGGTCTCGGGCATCGTCATGTCCTACCAGTTCGGCACCAACTGGTCGGGGCTCTCGCGCCTGGCGGGGCCGATCCTGGGGCCGCTGCTCGGCTACGAGGTGCTGACCGCCTTCTTCCTGGAGGCCGGCTTCCTCGGCGTGATGCTCTTCGGGCTGGAACGCGTGGGCAAGGGGCTGCACTTCACCGCCACCTGCCTCGTCGCCATCGGCACCTGCTTCTCCGCCTTCTGGATCCTGTCCGCCAATTCCTGGATGCAGACGCCGCAGGGCTTCAGCATCGCGCCCGACGGCAGCTTCCATCCGGAGGACTGGTGGGCGATCATCTTCAACCCCTCCTTCCCCTATCGCTTCGCCCACACCGTCACCGGCGCCTATCTCACCACCGCCCTGATCGTCGGCGCGGTCGGCGCCTTCCACGTGCTGCGGGAGCGGCGCAACGACACGCTCGGCACGCGGGAGCCCAATCCGCGCGCCCGGGTGATGCTGTCCATGGCGATGTGGATGCTCACCATCGTGGCGCCCATCCAGGCGGTGCTGGGCGACCTGCATGGCGGCAACACCTTCCACCACCAGCCGGCCAAGCTCGCCGCCATGGAGGGGCATTTCGAGACGGAGCGCGGTGCCCCTGCCATCCTCTTCGGCATCCCCTCGGCCGAGGAGGAGCGCACGCGGCTGCAGATCGGCATCCCGAACCTCGCCAGCCTCTACCTCACCCATAGCTGGACCGGCGAGGTGCGCGGGCTGAAGGACCTGCCGCGCGACCACTGGCCGACCAACATCCCGCTGGTCTTCTTCGCCTTCCGCGTCATGGTGGCGCTCGGCCTGCTGATGATCGGGCTGGGGCTGAGCAGCCTCGTGCTGCGCCTGCGCGGACGGCTCTACGACACGCCCTGGCTGCTGCGCGCCGCCATCGCCATGGGCCCGGCCGGGCTGCTGGCGGTGACGGCGGGCTGGATCGTGACCGAGGCCGGGCGCCAGCCCTTCACCGTCTATGGCCACCTGACCACGGCGAACAGCGTCGCGCCGATCGGGGCACCGGCCGTGGCCACCTCGCTGGTGGCCTTCGCCATCGTCTATTTCATCGTCTTCGGCGCCGGCATCTGGTTCCTCTTCCGCCTCTTCTCGCAGACGCCGCAGGCGCATGAGGAAGGGCCGCCCACCGACAAGCCGATCCGCTCGGCGGGCACCACCCCGGCGCCTTCGGCCCGGCGCGGGCCGGACCCGCGTCCCCAGACCCAGCCGGCGGAGTGAGGCGCGATGCTCGACCCCCATGTCCTGGCCTTCATCTGGGCCTTCCTCATCGCCGTCGCGGTCTTCGTCTATGTCTGCCTCGACGGCTTCGACCTCGGCGTCGGCATCCTCTTTCCGGTCATGCCGGACAAGGAGGACCGGGACGTGGCGGTGAACAGCATCGCCCCGGTCTGGGACGGCAACGAGACCTGGCTGGTGCTGGGCGGCGTCGGGCTGATGCCGGCCTTCCCGCTCGCCTTCTCCATCATCCTTCCGGCGCTCTACATGCCCGTCATCCTGATGCTGCTGGCTTTGGTCTTCCGGGGCGTCTCCTTCGAGATGCGCTTCCGCGCCGCCAACGAGACGCAGCAGAAATGGTGGGACCGCGCCTTCTCCTGGGGCTCCTACGTCGCCGCCTTCTGCCAGGGCATCGCGCTGGGCGCCTTCGTGCAGGGCATCCCGGTCGCGAACAACGCCTATGCCGGCGGCTGGTGGGACTGGCTGACCGCCTTCTCCCTCTTCACCGGCCTGGCGCTCGTCACCGGCTACGGGGTGCTCGGTGCCTGCTGGCTGCTGTGGAAGACCGAGGGCGCGCTGCATGACCGCGCCCGGCGGCAGGCCGGCAGCATGATGGCGGTGCTGCTGTTCTTCATCCTCGTGGTGTCGGTCACCATGCCCTTCCTCCAACCCGCCTTCGCGGCGCGCTGGCTGAGCTTCCCGAACATCGTCCTCGCCGCCCCGGTGCCGGTGATCGTGCTGGCGCTGGCCTGGCTGTATTTCCGCGCGGTGCGGGATGCGGACCAGCACGGGCTCTGGGCGGATGCGAAGCCCTTCGTGCTGGCGCTGGGGATCTTCCTGATCACCTATGTCGGCTTCGGCATCAGCATGTACCCGCATATCGTGCCGCCCTCGATCACCATCTGGGAGGCGGCGGCCCCGGCCTCCTCGCAGATCTTCCTGCTGGTCGGCGCCGTGGTGCTGCTGCCGATCATCCTGGGCTACACGGGCTATGTGTACTGGCTGTTCCGCGGCAAGGTGCGGGCCGGTGCCGGCTATCACTGACGGGCGCGGCGCCATGCGGGACCCCACGCCGCCGGGCAGCCGCTGGCGTCGCCTCGGCTGGTTCGTGCTGCTCTGGCTCGGCGGCGTCGTGGCGGTGGGCGCCGTGGCCTTCCTGCTCCGCAGCCTGTTGCATCCCTGAGCACCGCCCCGCGCCGTCCGGGACGATCGCCGCCCCGGATACCGGCGCGGGCGGCTTCCGCCTCATCCCCTCCTGGTCCAGCCTTCCTCGCCCCGGCGCTGATTCGCGCCGGGCAGGGCGGCGTGGCCGGCAGGGGAGCAGCGTGGCATGGCGGGGATCGGAAAGGCGCTGGTGGTCGGCGGCGGCATCATGGGACTCTGCTCCGCCCGGGCACTGCGCCGGGCGGGCTGGGCGGTGGAGGTGCTGGAGCAGGACACCTGCCCCAACCCGCGCGGCTCCTCGGTGGACCATCACCGGCTGATCCGCCACGCCTATGGGGCGGAGAGGGTCTATATGCGCATGGTGGACCGCGCCCACCGGGCCTGGGACAGCCTCTTCGCCGCGATCGGCGAGACGCCCTACATCCCCACCGGCACGCTGATGCTGGCGGATGCGCGCGACAGCTGGCTAGCCGCCAGCCGCGCCACCCTGGGACCGGCGGGCCACCGGATGGAGGAGATCCCGCCCGCCACCCTCACCGCCCGCTTCCCCATGCTCGATCCGGCCGGACTCGCCGAGGTGGCCTTCCTGCCCACCGGCGGCGTGCTGCTGGCGGAACGCATCGTGGCGGGCCTCGCGCGCCACCTGGAGGCCTCCGGCGTCACGCTGCGCCGGGCGCGGGTGGAGGCCGTGGACCCCGCGCGGGGCCAGGCGCGGCTCGCGGACGGCACGGTGGCGGGCGCCGACCTGCTGGTGCTGGCCGCCGGCCCCTGGACCGCCAGGCTGTTGCCGGAACTGGCCCCGCGCGCCACGCCCTCGCGCCAGATCGTGGTCTTCCTGGAACCGCCCGCCACCCACCGCGCCGCCTGGGAGGCCGGGCCGATGGTGCTGGACCTCTCGCCCAGCGGCGGCTTCTACGCCGTGCCGCCGGTGGCCGGCACGCCGCTGAAGATCGGCGACCACCGCTTCTCGCTGCGCGGCGATCCCGACGACCCGCGCGAGGCCAGCCCGGCCGAGGCGGAGGAGATCCTCGCCCTCGCCCGGCCGCGCCTGCGCGATGCCGGGGGCTACCGGGTGCTGGGCGCCCGCGCCTGCTACTACGAGGTCGCGCCGGAGGAACGCATCGCCCTGGCCCGGCCGGGGGAGCGCTGCCTCGCGCTCTGCGGCACCTCCGGCCACGGCTTCAAGTTCGGCCCGGTCCTGGGCGACGCCCTGGCCGCCGCGGCCGCCACGCCGGAACACCTTCCTGTCCTCGCCGCCTGGGTCGCCGGGCAGGCCGAACCCCCGCCGGACCTGCTTCCCCCGGCGGCTGATCCGGATGGCGGCCCCTCCTGCCGCCTGCCGCCGCCCGTCCCGGGGGACAAGGCGCCGGAACAGGTCACGAAAACCGGAGCATGGCCCACCCCGTGACGATGCGGGTCTTGCGGCGCGGCGGTTCGCACGAACATGGACGGTTCGCCACCCGTTCCCTGCCTGACCGGATCCAGCACCACACGATGAATGCTCCTCTCTATGCTCCCTCGATCCGGTCCGACCGCCCGCAGGCGGTGGTCATCGGGGCCGGGCCGGGCGGCCTTGCCGCCGCGATGCTCCTGGCCGCGCGGGGTGTGCGCGTCACCGTCCTGGAGAAGGACGGCGTGGTCGGCGGCCGCAACCGGCGGCTGGAGGCCCCGGGCGGCTACCGCTTCGACCTGGGGCCGACCTTCTTCCTCTACCCGCGCATCCTGGAGGAGATCTTCCGCGACTGCGGCGCCGAGCTGCGCGAGGAGGTGGAGCTCCTGCGCCTCGACCCGCAGTACCGGCTGCTGTTCGAGCAGGGCGATGGCGGCGTCACGCTCGACGCGACCTCCGACCTCGGGCGGATGGAGGCGGAGATCGCGAAGCTCGACCCGCACGACGCGGGCAACCTCGGCCGCTTCCTGGCCGACAACCGCGCCAAGCTGAAGAGCTTCCGCCCGGTGCTGGAACGCGCCTTCACCCGCGCCACGGACATGATGGCGCCGGACCTGCTGCGCGCCCTGCCGCACTTGCGCCCGGCGAAATCGGTGGACGGGGACATGCGGCGCTTCTTCCGCGACCCGCGCACGCGCCTCGCCTTCTCCTTCCAGACCAAGTACCTCGGGATGAGTCCCTATCGCTGCCCGAGCCTCTTCACCATCCTGAGCTTCCTGGAATACGAGCACGGCGTCTTCCACCCACGCGGCGGCTGCGGCGCGGTGGCGCTGGCCATGGCGCGCGTGGCGGAGCGCCTGGGTGCGGAGATCCGCCTGGACAGCCCGGTGGACCGCATCCGCTTCGAGGGCCGGCGCGCGCGCGGGGTGGACAGCGGCGGCCGCAGCTTCGACGCCGACGCGGTGGTGATGAACGCGGATTTCGCCCATGCCGCGCCGCGCCTGATCCCCGACCATCTCCGCCGACGCTGGCCGGACCGCAAGATCGAGGCGGCGCGGTACTCCTGCTCCACCTTCATGCTCTATCTCGGCGTGGAGGGGAGTTTCCCTCAGCTCGCGCACCACAGCATCCTGCTGGCCGAGGACTACGAGCGGAACCTGCGCGAGGTCGGCGAGGGCACGTTGCCGCAGACGCCTTCGGTCTACCTGCAACATGCCGGCGCCACGGAGGACGGCATGGCCCCGCCCGGCCACAGCGCGCTCTACCTCCTTGTCCCCGTGCCCAACCTGCGGGAGGGCAATGCCCGCGGCCTGGACTGGGCGCAGGCGGCCCGCCACTACCGGGAGCTGGCCCTGGACCGCGTGCGCAAGCTCGGCATCGGCGACCTGCGGCCGCGCATCCGGTACGAGCGCATGGTGACGCCGCAGGACTGGCGGGACGAGTTCTCCGTGGGCTTCGGCGCGACCTTCAACCTCGCGCACGACCTGCGGCAGATGCTGGCCTTCCGCCCCGGCAACCGCTTCAATGACGTGCAGGGCGTCTATCTCGTCGGCGGCGGCACGCATCCGGGCTCCGGCCTGCCGGTGATCTACGAAGGGGCGCGGATCAGCGCCGATCTCTGTTTGCGCGACCTGGGCCTGCACGGCGTGGATACGCGGATGCCCGGCGCGGCGGTGGAAGCCTGAGGGGGAGGGGAACGATGGCACGGGTGGTGGTGATCGGCTCCGGCCTGGGCGGCCTCGCGGCGGCGGCGGTGGCGCAGGCGCGCGGGCACGAGGTGACGCTCTTCGACAAGAACCCCTGGCTCGGCGGCAAGGCGGCGGTGCTCGACCTGGAGGCGCCGGACGGCTCCGGCCGCTTCCGCTTCGACATGGGGCCAACCATCCTGACCGTGCCGCGCGTGCTGCGCCGGATCTTCGCCGAGGCCGGGCGCGACCAGGCGCGCGACCTGCCGCTGATCCGCCTCGATCCGCAATGGCGCTGCTTCTTCGCGGACGGCACGCGCATCGACCTGCGCGAGGACGTGCCCGCCATGGCCCGCGCCATGGAGGATTTCGCGCCGGGCCGCAACCTCGGCCCCGGCTACGAGAAGTTCCAGAAGCTGGCGCGCCACCTGCACGGCGTGTCGGAGAAGTTCTTCTTCTGGAAGCCGGTCGAGGACCTCTTCGACACGATCGACTGGAAGAGCAACATGCAGCCCGGCACGATGAAGGACGTGCTGAGCCTGCGCATGGGCCAGAACGTCGCGAAGGTCATCCGCAACCATGTGCCGGACGAGCGCCTGGCGCAGATGCTGGACCACTACTGCCAGTATGTCGGCTCGAATCCCTACAAGGCGCCGGCGGTGCTCTGCTCGATCGGCGACATGCAGGCGAGCGAGGGCGTCTGGTATCCCGTCGGCGGCACGCGCGCCGTGGCGGAGGGGCTGGCGAAGCTGGCGGGCGACCTCGGCGCCGATCTGCGCCCGGGCGTGGAGGTCACCGGCTTCGATATCCAGGACGGAGCCGTGAAAGGCGTGGTCGCGGGCGGCGAGCGGATCGCCTGCGACGCGGTGATCTCCAACATGGATGCCATCCGCACCTACAAGGAGCTGGTGGGCGGCGAGACCGGCCGGAAATACGCCCGCAAGGGCTTCGAGCCCGCCTGTTCCGGCGTGGTGCTCTACCTGGGCCTGAGGAAGCGCTACGAGCACCTTGCCCACCACGACTTCGTCTTCTCCGGCGATGCGGAGGAGGAGTTCGACAGCATCTACCGCAAGGGCGAGCCTGCCCCGGACCCGACCGCCTATCTCGCCGCGCCCTCCGCCAGCGATCCCTCCGTGGCGCCGGAAGGCGGCGAGGCGCTCTACGTCCTTGTCCACACCCCCTATCTGCGCCCGCACCACGACTGGCCGCGGATGCTGCCCGCCTACCGGCAGACCATCCTCGACAAGCTGAAGCGCAGCGCCGGGCTGGAGGATATCGAGGAGCGCATCGTGGTGGAGCGCGCCCTGACGCCGCAGGACATCCACGACCGCTACAAGGTGCTGAACGGCGCCATCTACGGCCTCGCCTCGCACGGCACCTTCCTCGGCGCCTTCAAGCCGGGCAATCGCTCGCGCAGCGTGAAAGGGCTCTATCTCGCCGGCGGCGCGGCGCATCCGGGGCCCGGCATGCCGATGGTGATGATGTCCGGCTGGATCGCGGCGGATGCGCTGGACCGCGACCTCGGCGGGCGCGGCATGGGCGCCGCGGCGGAACGGGCCGGGCTGCGGCAGGCCGACATGCCGCAGGCGGCCGAGTAGCCGCCATGCCAGACGCCACCGGCACGACGGAAGACCCGCTTGCGCTCTACGACGCGCGCTGGCACGGCTTCTTCCGCCGGGCCTTCACGCGCTTCGGCCGCCGCCACATGCGGGCGCTGCGCCTCGCCCGCTGGGGGCAGCCCGATCCCGGCCCGCCCGGCACGCCGCTGGTGGTCTTCGCCAACCATCCCTCCTGGTGGGACGGCGTGGCCTTCATGCTGCTCTCCACCGTGCTGCTCCCCCGGCAGCGCACCTTCATCCCGATGGAGGCGGAGGCCCTGTCCCGCTACCGCTTCATGCGGCGGCTGGGCGTCTTCGGCGTGGAAGGCGGCACGCCGCGCGGCGCGGCGGCCTTTCTGCGCACCGCGCGGCGGGTGCTGGCCGTGCCGGACCATGCCTTGTGGATCAACGCGCCCGGCCGCTTCCAGGATGTGCGGGAACGGCCTGTGGGCCTTGTGCCGGGCCTGCTGCGCCTGCCGGAACTCGCCCCCGCCGCGCGCTTCCTGCCGCTGGCGCTGGAATACCCCTTCTGGACGGAGCGCAAGCCCGAGATGCTGGCCGGTTTCGGCCCACCCATTCCCGGCACCGAGCTGGCGGCGCTGACGCGCGACAAGCGCGCGGAGCAGCTGCGCGCGGCGCTGACCGCCACCATGGACCGGCTGGCCGCGGATGCCATGTCACGCGACGCGGACCGCTTCGCCACCCTGCTGCAAGGGCGGGAAGGGATGGGCGGCGCCTATGACCTGTGGCGCCGCCTGCGCGCCCTGGCCGGCGGGCAGGGCTTCGACGCCCGGCACGCCCGATGAGCCTGTCCTTCGTCCTGCAGATCGTGGCGCTGGCCCTGGTGCTTTTCCCGGTGGGCATGGCCCTGCTCAACGCCATCCTGCTGCCGCGCCCGAAGGCGCCGGACCGTGGCGGGGCACTGGCGGGCGACCTGGTCTCGATCCTCATCCCCGCCCGCGACGAGGCCGCCCATATCGCCGCCTGCGCCGAAGCCGCCCTGGCCTCCACCGGCATCGAGGTGGAGGTGCTGGTGATGGATGACGGCTCCCGCGACGGCACCGCCGCCATCGTGGAGGCGCTGGCGGCGCATGATCCGCGTCTCCGCCTGCTGAGCGCCCCGCCCCTGCCGCCCGGCTGGACCGGCAAGGTCCATGCCTGCGCCCGGTTGGCGGAAGCGGCACGCGGCGGGCACCTGCTCTTCATCGATGCCGATGTGCGCCTCGCCCCCCAGGCGGCGGCCGCCCTGGCCGCCCATGCGCGCCGGCACCGGCTGGCCCTGGCGAGCGGCGTGCCCCGACAGGAGATCGGCACGCTGGGCGAGGCACTGACGGTGCCGGCGATCAACCTGCTGATGCTGGGCTACCTGCCCGGCGCCGGGCGCGCCTTCACCCGCCACCCGGCCCTGGCCGCCGCCTGCGGGCAGCTGATCCTGGTGGAAGCCGGCGCCTATCGCGCCAGCGGCGGCCATGCCGCGCTGCATGGCGTGTTGCATGATGGCCTGGCCCTCGCCCGCCGCCTGCGCGCCGCCGGCCACCGGACGGAGGTGGTGGCCGGCGCGCATCTCGCCACCTGCCGCATGTACCGGGGCTTCCGCGAAAGCTGGAACGGCTTCCTCAAGAACGCCCGCGAAGGCATGGCGACGCCACTCGGCCTGCCGGTCTGGACGGTCGTGCTCTTCGGCGGCCATGTCCTGCCCTGGCTGCTGCTGCCCGCCCCGCTGGCCGCGCTGGCGCTGCTGCTGGGCTATGCCCTGCGCGGCCTGATCACCTGGCTGTCCCGCGAGCCCTCCTGGACCATCCCCCTCCACCCCGCCACCGTGCTGGTCGCCCTGGCGATCCAGTGGACCGCCCTGGTCCGCTCCGCCCTCGGCCACCGCGCCGCCTGGAAAGGCCGCGCCTACTCCGCCGGCGGCGGGGCGTTCGAGTGATCGGACCGGGTGCTCCGGGAAGGGCTCTGCCCTCCCCGGACCCCACCCGCCCAGGGACGTTAGTCCCTGGGGGTCCTATGGGCGCTCCGCGAGGAGGAGGGGCAGGACACCGGTCGCCAGACGGTGCAACGGCGGAACCATCCCCCTCCTCGCGGGGCGCTCATGACGGGATCTCGGGGGGATACTATCCCCCTGAGCGGCCCCTCCTTCAGCAAAGGGTCCGGGAAGCAGAGCCTCCCGGTTCCCAGGCCCGATCCCCCGAAGCCTCCCCCGCCGCGGTGCTGGCGGCGTTGCGGGCCGCCGGGCCGGCACCACGGGTCGCGGAGCGGCGCAGGCTGCTGGCGGCGCTGGCGGCGGAGCTGGCGCGGCGGTCGGAGGCGATCGTGGCGGCGGCGGATGCCGATTTCGGCGGGCGCGCGGCGGAGGACACGCTGCTGGGCGACGTGCTGGTGACGGTGCAGGCGGCGCGGCGGGCACGGCGCTGGCTGCGCTGGTGGGCGCGGCCCCGCCCGGTGCTGGCCCCCCTGCCCTTCCAGCCCTGCCTGGCCTGGACGGAGCCCGTGCCCAAGGGGGTGGTCGGGGTGATGGCGCCCTGGAACTACCCGATCCAGCTCGCCCTCTGGCCGGCGCTGGAGGCCGTGGCGGCGGGCAACCGCGTGGCCATCAAGCCCAGCGAGCACACGCCCCGCTGCGCCGCGCTGCTGGAGGAGATCGTCGCCCGCGCCTGGGGCCCCGGCATCGCCCGGGTGGTGCAGGGCGATGCCACGGTTGCGGCGGATTTCGCGGCGCAGCCCTGGGACCACCTGGTCTTCACCGGCGGCACGGAAACCGGGCGCAAGGTGGCCGGGGCCGCGGCGCCGAACCTCACGCCGCTGACCCTGGAGCTCGGCGGGCAATGCGCCGCCCTGGTCCTGCCGGGGGCGAGGCTGGACCGTGCCGCCCGCGCCATCCTGGCCGCCAAGGCGCTGAATGCCGGACAGACCTGCGTGGCCCCCGACACGGTGCTGCTGGTGGGCCATTCCCGTGATGCCTTCGCCGGGGCTGCCCGGGCCACCGGCATCGTTCCGGAAAGCCGGGTCGCGCCCTGGCAGGCGGCACGACAGGCGCGCCTGTCG
>NZ_BDLP01000058.1:0-17555 GCF_001950415.1 Roseomonas sp. TAS13 | reverse complement strand
ACCGCAGAACCTTCCGGACCACCTTTCGCGAAATCCCGAGCTCACGACAGATCGCCTTGATCGACTTGCCCTGCACCCGGTGCAGGCGCCGGATCTTTGCCACTGTCTCCACGACCAGCATCCCAGCACTGGCTCCCGATCATCCCGGAAACCACTGTGAACCCCGCCGTCAGTGGGGTCCCGTTTGGACGCCGATCACCCCTCCAACAGGGTTCCTATTCCATGCCGATCCACACCCTAAGGTTGTCACTGCTCCTGAAGGCTGGGCGATGTAGCACCATCCCCATACTTCCAGAGCATCGCTCCGGACGGGGCGTGCAGGAAACGATCCATCTGATCGCTGCGGCCCGCACGCGTGGAAAGCAGCACCGCATAGTGTGGGCACCGTGATCGGAACATGGAACAGGCTCCCGCGCAGGTGGGCGAGGCATGAGCGGCGGCCATAGGGACGCCGCTCATACCGGTCTTCAGGTGCTTGCCTTCTCCACCGTGGTCATGAAGGCGCCGCCGCCGTTCACGAGGCTTGGTCCTTCCACGGCGGGGCTAGGCCGGGCGGAGAGGTTCAGCAGCGGGAAAAGCAGGTCCGCCACACGATACGCTTCCTCCAGATGTGGATAGCCGGAGGCAATCAGCGTATCGATGCCGAGCGCCTGGTACTCGCGGATCCTCGCCGCCACCGTCTCAGGGTCGCCGACCAGCGCCGTGCCCGCGCCGCCGCGGACCAGGCCGACACCGGCCCAAAGGTTCGGCGCGATCTCCAGCCTTTCGCGTGAGCCGCCATGCAGCGCCAGCATCCGCTTCTGGCCAACGCTGTCGCTCTCCTGCGCCAGCTTGCGCTGCGCCGTTGCGATGGTGTCGTCGGACAGGTGGCGGATCAGCCGGTGCGCCGCATCCCAGGCCTCGCCCTCGGTTTCCCGCACGATCAGGTGCAGCCGGATTCCATAGCGCAGGCTGCGGCCGAGAGCGGCGGCCCGGTTGCGCACATCCGCGATCTTCCCGGCCACCGCCGCGACGGGCTCTCCCCAGGTCAGGTAGGCATCGGCCTGGGCCGCCGCCAGGGCATGGGCCGCCGGCGACGATCCGCCGAAGTAGAGCGGCGGATGCGGGCGCTGCACGGGCGGGAAGGCCAGCCGCCCGCCCCGCGACGAAAGGTACGTTCCCTCGTGCTGCACCGTCTGCCCGGCCATGAGGCCGCGCCAGATCGTCAGGAAGTCGTCCGCCTGGGCATAGCGCTCGTCATGGCCCAGGGTGAGCCCGTCACCCGCGAGGTCGGCGGGATTGCCGCCGCAGACGACATTGGCCATCAGGCGGCCACCCGTCAGCCGGTCCAGCGCCGCGTACTGCCGCGCCGCCTCCCCCGGCAGGGTCAGTCCGGGGCGTAGCGCCACGAGGAAGCGCAGGCGCTCGGTGAAGGGGGCGATGGAGGAGGCGGTGACGAGTGCATCCTCGCAGCCATTGCCGGTGGGCAGCAGCACGCCACTGTAGCCGAGCTGGTCGGCGGCCTGAGCGATCTGGCGCAGATAGCGGTTGTCCACCACCCGATGCCCCTTCCCGGTGCCGAGATAGGAGCCGTCCCCGCCGGAAGGCAGGAACCACATCAGGTCCAGCGGCGGCGCCTCGGCACCACTCTCCGGAAAAGGTTCGGCATTCATGGGCGGGCTCCGGCGATCTGGCGGGGCGGTGTCCAGACGGCGGCACGGATGTCGATCCGCCGTGGAATGATGCGCAGCGTGGCGAAGCTGTCTGCGATGGCCTGCTGCTGTGCGACAATGGCGTCGTCCACGGCCTGCACGGCATAGACACCGCGCGCGGCGGCGACACGCTGCACCGCCAGCGGCACGCCGGTGACCTCGGCCATGATGCGGGCGAGGTCGTCGGGGTTCCGGTCCGCCCAGTCCGCGGCCTCGTTGATGGCACCGAGCAGCGTGAGGAGCCTGTCGGCGTCCCGCTCGGCGAAGTTGCGGCTGGCCAGGAAGAAGCTGTTGCTCGGGGCGATGTTCTCGGCCGTCGTCAGGACACGCGTCCCGGGTTCCTGCTGCGCGATGGCGAAGAAGGGATCCCAGATGGCCCAGGCATCGATGCTGCCCTGCCGGAACGCCGCCGCGGCATCGGAGGGCTGCAATTGCACGGCCTGTACGTCGCCCGGACCGAGAGACGCCGAGGCCAGGGCGCGGACAACGAAATTATGGGCGCTCGATCCTTTGGTGAAGGCCAGCCGCTTGCCTCTCAGGTCACCCAGCTTGTGGATCGGTGCATCCTTCCGCACGAGGATCGCGGCATTGCGGCCGCTGACGGGCTGGCCGCCGGCATAGAGGAGATCCGCGCCGGCGGCCTGGGCGAAGATCGGCGGCGTGTCGCCGGTCGCACCGAAATCCACGGCGCCGGCGTTCAGCGCCTCCAGCATCGGCGGGCCGGACGGGAACTCGATCCACTCGGCCGGAATGCCGAGAGCCTCGAGCCGGCGCTGTTGTCGGAGGATCACGAGCGACCCGTTCTTCTGATAGCCGATGCGGACCGGTGATGCGGCATGTGCCCGGGATCGTCCCATGAAGGCGGGAGCCGTCAGAGCCGGAATGGCCAGGGCGAGGCCGAAGCGGCGCCGGGAAAGCCTCGATGTCACGTCTGTCTCCCACTTCAGGTTCAACATGTCGCCCGGTCTGGGTTTTCGGCTGACGCCATCCTGGCCGAATGCCGGGCTCCAAGGGCTACCGGGAAGGTGGCGGGATTGCCATGGACGGCGTTTTCAAAGTTGCCGCGATACGAAGCAAAATCGACGCATGAGGAAGCCGTGCGGGAGAGGTTTCTTCCGGCCGGAACCAGATCTCGGCGCGTGCCGATGAAAGTCCGGCGCCACGGCCCACCCCCGGGCCCATGGCGTCCGTTCCGGTCCTACCGCAGCAGGTCGGCGTGATGGCGCTGCGCCACATCGGGGTGCGAGCGGAGCCGTCCCTTCAGGTAGTTGGCGCCGACATTGCGGAACAGCGGGTTCTCCGGGTCGCTGGCCGGCCCCTTGGCCTCCGCCGCCAGGGCCGGCGGAAGATCTAGCAGCGGCACGGTGGCATCCAGCCGCGCGCCCAGGAAGAAGGCCACGGAATAACGGTCCCGCCCCACCTTCGGGCTCACGACACGATGCACCGTCGCCTTCAGGTAGCCATTGGAGGCGAGTTCCAGGAGCTCGCCGATATTGACCACGAAGGTACCGGTGCGCGGCACGGCCTCGACCCAGCCCTTCTCCGTTTCCACCTGCAGCCCGCCCGTGTCGTCCTGGAGCACGAAGGTCAGCAACCCGCTGTCCTTGTGCGGCCCCACGCCCTGCGCCGCGTCATCCGTCAGCCGCGCCGGGTAGCGGATGATCTTCATCGTCTGGTTCGGGTTCTCCCGATAGATCGGCGCCAGGGCATCCGGATCGCCGACCAGTGCCTCCGTGAAAGCCTGCACGAGACGGATGGCCACGCGCGTCAGCTCCGACTGCCATTGCAGGAGCACGGGACGAAGCTCCGGCAGGGCCTTGTCGGGCCAGAGATTGGGCCCCTGGAGGCGCGCCCAGGGCGGCGTGTCCGGCCCGATAGGCAGCGCATCGCGCTCGGAATGCACGTCGAACTGCTCGCGCCAGTCCGGGCGGCCGCGCGTCAACTCCAGCCCGGCGCGGTTGTAGCCGCGGAAATGCGGCGAGTGGATCATCTGGACCTTCAGCTTCTCCGCTTCCGGCAGGGCGAAGAAACGGCGGGAGATGTCGCGCACCTCCGCTTCCAGCGCCTCGGAAACACCGTGCCCCGACAGGTAGAAGAAGCCGACCTCCCGCGCGGCATGGCGCAGATCCGTGAGGAAGGCGGCGCGTTCCTCCGGCGTGCCATCGAGGCGGCGAAGGTCGAGGAGAGGCAGGTCCGGCCGGGGGACGGCCGGAACGGTGACAATGTCGTCTGCGAAGGACATCTCGCGTTTCCCTTGTCTGTCAGGCGGCTTTCGCCAGTTGTCCGGCGGCGTCGAGGCCCTGCGCCAGGTCGGCCAGGAGATCCACCGCATGTTCCAGCCCGATCGAGAGCCGTACGTAGCCCGGCGTCACGCCGGTCAGGACCTGCTCCTCGGCCGAGAGCTGGCTGTGGGTGGTGCTGGCCGGATGGATCGCCAGGCTGCGCGCGTCGCCGATATTGGCGACATGGTAGAACAGCTTCAGCGCGTCGATGAAGCGCCGCCCGGCGTCGAGGCCCCCCGCCAGTTCCACCCCCACCAGGCCGCCGAAGCCTCCGTGCAGGACGCGCCCGGCCCGGGCGCGGGCTTCCCCACCCTGCATCGACGGGTGGATGACCCGGGTCACCTCCGGGCGGCGCGACAGCCATTGCGCCACCACGGCGGCCGTCTCGCTGTGCCGCCGCATGCGCAGGGGCAGCGTCTCGACGCCCTGGAGGATCTGGAAGGCGTTGAAGGGCGAGAGCGGGGCGCCGAGGTCGCGCTGGATCGAGGAGCGCAGCGCCGCCAGATAGGGCGGGACGCCGAGCCGCGGCGCCGCCTCGGTCCAGATCATGCCGTGGTAGCTCGGATCGGGCGTGTTGAGGGAAGGCTGCCGTTCCGGCACCGCGCGCCAGTCGAACTTCCCGCCATCGATCACGGCGCCGGCGATGCTGGTGCCGTGGCCTCCGAGATACTTGGTGGCGGAATAGATCACGATGGCCGCCCCATGATCCAGCGGCCGCGCCAGCAGCGGCGCCGCCGTATTGTCCAGGATCAGGGGGATGCCCAGCGGCCGGCCGATCGCCGCGACCTCGGCGATCGGGAACACGACCAGCTTCGGATTGGGCAGCGTCTCGCCATAATAGGCGCGTGTGCGTTCGTCGGTGGCGCGGCGGAAGTTCTCCGGGTCCGTGGGATCGACGAAGCGAGTCTCGATGCCGAAGCGCGACAGGGTGTTGGCGAAGAGGTTCCAGGTTCCGCCATAGAGATCGGTCGAGGAGACGATGTTGTCTCCCGCCCGCGCCAGGGCCAGCACCGAGAAGGCGGAAGCCGCCTGCCCCGAGCCGAGCGCCAGGGCCGCGACGCCTCCCTCCAGCGCGGCGAGGCGCTGCTCCAGCGCATCGACGGTCGGGTTGCCGGTGCGGGAATAGATGTAGCCGAGCTGTTCCAGCCCGAAGAGGCGGCGCGCATGTTCGCTGCTCTCGAACTGGTAGGAGGTGGTCTGGTAGATCGGCACCGCCACCGCGCCATGGGTGGGGTCGGCACGCCAGCCGCCATGCAGGGCCAGGGTGTCGGGATGCAGGGAAGGTTCGGACATCGGGATCTCCTTCAGCCCTGGGTGGATGGGGCGAGGCTGGTGTCGATCGCCTGCCGGACGTCGAGGCGGCGGGAGGCGAGGGTATGGGCCGGAACGCTCAGGCGCCGCCGGTCCTGCGCCTCGGCCAGTTCCCGCAGCAGCGGGATGAGCTCGTGCCCGTATTCGATGGCGTCCGGCAGCGGGTCCCAGCCGCGGAGAATGTAGTGGCTCACCCCGAGCTCCCGGTAGCGCAGCATGGAACGCGCGACCTGCTCCGGCGTGCCGACCAGCGCGGTGCTGTTGCCGCGCCCGCCCAGCACCCCGGCCATGGTGGTCCAGAGCCGCTCGTCCAGCACCTCGCCGCGCTGCGACAGGGCAACGAGGCGCTGGGAGTTCACCGCCTGGCCGCCCGGGATCAGCCCGCTCCCGCCGGCCCGTGCCAGCTTGGCCAGAGCACGCTCGCGGATATGCCGGGCGCGGTCCCAGGCCTCGGCCTCGGTGGCTCCCAGAATGGGCCGGTTGGACCAGGAGAAGGCCAGTTCCCGCCCACGCGGCAGGCAGGCGCGCAGCCGGGCCAGCATGGCCGCGGTCTCGGCCAGGGGCTCGCCGAACAGGGCATAGACATCGGCGTATTTCTGCGCGACGCGGATCGCGGCGTCCGAGGCGCCACCGAAGAAGACCGGCAGCTTCGGCTGGATCGGCCGCACGTCGGACCAGGCCTGCTCGACCGAGTAGAACTCGCCCACATGGTCGAAGGGTTCCGTGGCGGTCCATGTCCTCTGCACCACCTCCAGGAACTCGTCGGTGCGGCGGTAGCGCTCGGAATGGCTGGCATGGTCGCCATCCTTGCGCTGGTCGGCATCCTCCCCGCCCGAGATCACGTGCAGGGCCAGCCGGCCGCCGGTCAGGTTCTCCAGCGTGGCGATCTTGCGCGCCGCCAAAGTGGGGGAAACGAAGCCCGGCCGGTGCGCGAGCAGGAAATGGATGCGCTTGGCCACCGAGGCGGCATGGGCCAGGACCAGGAAGCCGTCCGCGGCATTGGTCCAGTACCCGGCCAGGACGCGGTCGAAGCCTGCCTCCTCATGCGCCAGGGTGATGCGCTCGATGAAATCGGGCTGCACGGCGGGGCCGCCGGTCACCTCCAGGTCGGAGGTCGGGCGGGCCCAGATCATCCCGGTGATGTGCACACTCATGCTGCGATGTCCTCGTGATTCGTATCGGTGCGGGGCGCGGCCTTGCGGGATGGCGCCCAACGATGGGGCGCCGTCCGGTGGGCCATGGCCGCCCGGGCTTCCGGACCGTCGGGCCGTCAGCCGGGGCGGCCGCCCCGACATCGCGGCCGGGCCGCGAATCCCTGATCCGGCCAGGGGACGAGGCGCGCCACCGGGCTCACCGCTCGGCCACCACCGATGGGCGGGAGGCCTCCTGCGGGATGAGGCCCAGGAGGTTCAGCCCGGCGAGGAACAGGCCGAGCAGCAGCAGGCTGCGCCAGACGATACCGATCATGACGGATTGCCCCGGACGCCTTCCCTCTGGAGCCACACCGTCATCCCTCCAGCCCCAGCAAGCCCAGCGCCTCGCGCCGCAGGGCAACCAGATGCGGATCGTCGCGATGCCGGGGATAGGGGCGGTCCACCACCAGCTCCGCCGTGATGCGCGCCGGGCGGGGGCTGAACACCACCACGCGCTGCGCCAGGATCAGCGCCTCCTCGACGTCATGCGTCACCAGCAGGGCGGTGAGGCCGGATCGCTGCCACAGGCGCACCAGCTCCGCCTGCATCGACAGGCGGGTGAGGCTGTCGAGCTTGCCCAGCGGCTCGTCGAGCAGGAGCAGGCGCGGATCGTTCACCAGGGCGCGCGCCAGGGCAACGCGCTGGGACATGCCGCCGGAAAGCTGGTGCGGATAGGCGGTCTCGAAGCCCGTCAGGCCGACGAGGTCGATCGCCTCCTGCACCCGGTGATCCTGGCGGCGCAACAGGCCACGCGCCTCCAACCCCAGCGCGACATTGGCCCGCACGGTGCGCCAGGGATAGAGCGTCGGGTCCTGGAACACCAGGACGCGGGAGGGATCGGGCGCGGTGATCGCCGCGCCGTCGCCCAGAACCTGCCCCGAGACGGGCGCGTCCAGTCCGGCCAGCAGCCGCAGCAGCGTGGACTTGCCGCAGCCCGAGGGGCCGAGCAGCGCCACGAACTCGCCCGGCCGCACGGAAAGGGAGACGTTGTCCAGCACCGGCAGGGGCTGGCCCTCCAGCTGGAAAGCCTGGCTGGCGTGGCGGATCTCCAGCGCCATGCCTTGGACCCGCTCCACCACCGGAGCCCTGTGAAGCGCTGCGCTCACCACCGCACGGTTCCCTTCTGCCAGGCGAGGAGCCGGTCGCGGCCCTTGAAGAGGAGCGTCGTCAGCGTGGAGCACATCAGCGCCATGAGCAGCAGCGCCGCGTACAT
This sequence comes from Roseomonas sp. TAS13, assembly GCF_001950415.1. Classification (NCBI taxonomy): domain Bacteria; kingdom Pseudomonadati; phylum Pseudomonadota; class Alphaproteobacteria; order Acetobacterales; family Roseomonadaceae; genus Roseomonas; species Roseomonas sp. TAS13. The sequence goes on along the minus strand of NZ_BDLP01000058.1, from coordinate 9,865 downwards.
GTTGCCATAGGCCGCCCAGCCCTGGGCCCATTGCAGATACCAGCCGAGACCGGCCTTCACGCCCAGCATCTCCGCCACCACAAGAACGGAGAAGGAGGCGCCGAGGCCCATGAAGAGGCCGACAAAGACCTGCGGCAGCGCCGCCGGCACGGCAACCTTGAGCACGAGGAAGCTCTGGCTGGCGCCCATCGTGCGGGCGATGTCGTAATAGGCCTTGTTGACGCCCGAAACGCCGGACCAGGTGAGCACCGTCACCGGGAACCAGCTCGCCAGCGCGACAAGGAAGGTGCTGGCGCTGCCGCTGGTCGGAAAGGCGAAGAAGGCGATCGGCAGCCAGGCCGTGGCGGGCAGCGGCCCGATCAGCCGCAGCACCGGATGCACCCAGTAGCCGATGGCGCGCGACCAGCCGAGCGCCACGCCGGCCACGAAACCCGCCGCGGCGCCGATGGCATAGCCGCTGACCAGCAGCCAGAGCGAGCGCAGCACGCTCTCGCCCAGGCGTGGCCAGTCCTCCAGATAGACTTCCAGCAGACCTTGTGGCGAAGCGAAGAAGGGCAGGGGGAGCAGGGCGAGCTTGGCGGTCAGCAACTCCCAGCCGATCTGGGCCAGCGGCAGGACGGTAAGCCAGGGCCCCGCCGCGCGCAGTTTCCCGCCCGCCTTGCCGAGCCAGGGGGAGAGCACGGCGGAAAGGAGCAGTACACCGCCGAGAAGCGCGGCGGCCAGGGCAAGCTCCCGCGTCCGGCCGACCTCGATGGCGTCCTCCGGCACGGCGATGACGCCGGCGGCGGCGATCCAGACGAAGCCGGCCAGAAGGCTGCTTCCCCAGGCCCTGGCCCTTCCGGTCTCGATCGGGGCATTGCCGGCCCCGGCGACGGTGGCGCCGCTCATCACGCCCCCAGCACGTCGGCGGTGACGCGCCCGGCGAAGCGCTTCGGATCGGTGCCGGCGCGCATGACCCCGACCGACTTGAGCTCTTCCGCATAGAGCTCGATCTCGTCGCGGATCGCGCGGCCGGTGGGATGGTGGCCATGGGTATGGCTGCGCATCATGGCGATGAGATCGTCACGGCTGGTGCTGGCCGGGGCATAGGTCAGGAAGGTGTCCACCGCCACAGCGGGGTCATGGGCGGCAAGGTCCTGCGCCTCCAGCAGGGAGCGCGTAAGCGCGGCGGCCACCTGCGGCTCGTTCCTGACCAGCGCGCCACTGACGCCGATGATGCAACAGGCGCGGTCAGCCCATTCGCCGGAAAGATTGGTGGCGACCTCCACCAGCTTTCGGTCCCTTTGCAGCAGCCAGGCGATCGGGTCCCCGCCGGAGACGGCCTGCGCCTCGCCACGCTCCAGCGCCAGGCCGAAGACATGGGCGGGGAAGACCTTCCAGGTGACGTCGCGGTCCGGGTCGATGCCGCGCCGCTTGAGCAGCATGGAGAAGAAGTTCTTGTCGGCGCCGCCCATGTCGGCCGTGGCGATGGTCTTGCCGCGCAGCGAGGCGACATCGCCCGTGACGCCGGCCGCGGGGTCGCCGATCAGCCGCATGCAGCCGCCATGCGTGCCGCCGGTGATCTTGACGTCGAAGCCCATCTCCAACGGCTTGAGCCAGCGCAGCGCCATGCCCACACCGGCATCTGCCTTGCGGGTCGCGATCGCCTCCAGCAGGGCCTCGGTGGAGGAGCCGAAATTGACGAACTCGACCTCCAGCCCATGCTTCGCCAGAATGCCCTGCTGCTGTGCCACCGCGACGGGCGAGGTGCAGATGGCGGTCGCGTTCCAGGCAAGCGTCAGCTTACGCAGGGCGGTGCCAGATGCGGCGCCCGTTGCATCGGCACGGCAGATCGGGGCGTCGCGAAGCAGCGCGTCCAACGCATCGGAGGGGCCGCCCGCACGTGGCGCAAACCCCATCAGTGGCAGCGACAGGCTGGCAAGGCCCGCGGCGCCCAGCACGGTCCGCCGATCCAGGCCGTTGGGAATCCTGCCCCGAACTCCTCCCGTTCGATGTCTCAGCAGCATCCGGCCCCCACTAAAGATCGTTTATCTTCGTGTTAATAAGAGAATCACTATGGAAAATAGTCAAAAGCATGGGGATTTCTATTTCACTGTTGCCGAGGAACATTCCTCTCCGCGATGCGCTCGGAAGAGGCCGTTCTCCCTGCATGCGGTCTGACCCGGCCGTGGCGGATTGCGCGACTGGCGTATGGGGTAGAGGGCGCCTCACGTGGGGGCGGGAAGGGACGATCTGCGCCGGAAAGCGGTAGCCGGGCCAGGTGGCAGGCTCTGGCATCATCCCGCCAGTTTGCGCTGGCCGGACCGTCCCGACGACCGCCCCTCAACTTGCCAATACCGTGGCAAGGGCATGACGATTACGGTTTCGGGCGCCTATGCCACCCGCTCAGGAACATCCAGGCCGAGCCAGTTCTTGTAGAAGGTATCGATATCCGGCTCGAAGTCATGAATGATGGAGTACCAGGGCGTAGGGGCCTCGACATCCAGCAGATCGCCCGAAAGCGGGCAGAAGTACTCACGATCACCTGCCATTCGGTGGAGGGTGCCATCAACCGGGGGTTAAATCTCCTCCATCTCGTGAATCAGGTTGGACAGGGCATCCCGCGCATGAGGGATGCCCCGCAGCGACGTCACTCCTTGACGAAGGATGCCGTCTTGACGTCAGGGAGTTCCGAAAGGCCCATCGAGTATTCGCGGCCATAGGATGGGATCGGCAGGTCCGCTTCCATCAGCCGCCAGTCCTCTGGCAGGTTCCAGAATTTCCGGAAGCCCTCCTCCCACCGCGAACCGAGCTTGAAGCTGGCTGCCTACATCTGCTGGACCTGAGGGCCAGCCTCCTTCGAGAGGATCCTCTCACGCTCCTGCTTCATCCAGGTGCTGGCCGGAACCGCCTTGGCGAGACGCTCCTTGCGGATGCGGTCGCGCAGGATACTGGTCTTGGCCTCGTCAACGCCGGCCAGGCCATCAGCGGCCTTGCTCAGCACCACGCCATAGACGGAGGCTGCGAAGCGATCGGTCAGGTAGCCACCATTGACATCATCCGCGACCTTCTGGGGCTCGCGGTCCAGCGGGTCGCCGAAGCCCGGCCCACCGCGCACGTAGTTGAGGGAGAGGTCGTAGTCCCTGAACATCTCCTCCGTGGTGATGGACTGCTTGTCGCGCTTGATCCGTGCATCGCCGATCATTGCGTCCCAGCGCGGGTTCTGCGGATCCGTGTCGCCGCCGGGCGGTATCTCGCCTCCTTTGGCGATGATGTCCTTCAGCCCTGTGTCGTGTGCGGCGAAGCGGTAGTCGGAGGCCGCCGGATAGCCACCCATCAGCCCTCAGTCGGAAGAAATGTGCCCATTGCCCATGAAGAACATGGTCCAGTCCTTGGCATTCCAGACTATGCGAAGAGATTGGAAGCCACAGCCGCCGCGATACTTGCCCGCGCCGCCTGATGAGGCCTTGATCCAACGACCCGGACAGACGAGGGGCTCAGCCAGCTCCCCGCCGCAAACTCGCCCGGGCATGCCCAGTCGCTGAGGACGCCAAGGCCGTCCCACAACCAGGCAGCCAAGGAGCAGGCGGGTCAGCCGGCCGGCTGCAACTGGCCGTAGATGTCCGGCATACGGCCGATATCGTGCGGCTGGAGGCCTTCCGGCCGGACCAGCCCGTACTCGTGCCGGCCATCCGGGTGCAGGGCATGCATCACATAGCCCTGCACCTTCTCGCCAAAGGGCTTTCCGTCCGCCCAGGCATCGCCGACATGGAAGGCGACCGCAGGGGCCCAGATCTGCCGGATTCCCTCGCACAGGCCGCGATCGCGCCACTGGTGCACATGGCCGGAGGCGACGAAGGCCGGGGGATGCGCCCGAAACATCTCCACCATCCGGCGGCGCGGCGCCTCCAGCACATGCCAGTAGCTGCGGCCCGCCTCATCCAGCGCCTGCTCGCAAAGCGGCTTGTGCAGGAAGATCGCGATGCTGCGCCCCGTGGCCCCCGACAGGGCATCCTCCAGGAAGGCGAACTGCTCCCCGGCCATCTCGGTCGCGGTGATCAGGGTGTCCAGCCCGATCAGCCGCCAGCCCGGCACGTCCCGCAGGAAGCGGTCGGCGCCGAAGATGCCGTTCCAGCGCTCGACACGCTCCGCATCCGCGCCATCGCGCGCCGCGATGGCCGGGTCGTTGCCCACGTCGTGGTTGCCCGGGATGGCCAGCCAGTCGAGCCCCATCTCCTGGTGCCGGGCGAAGGCGTGCTCCAGCTCCGCCTGTCCGGCCTCCCCGCCCAACTCGCCATGGGCGGAGATGTCGCCGGTATGGACCACGAGGTCCGGCCGATCCGCCCGCAGCCGCTCCGCCACGGCCGCAAAGTTGCGGTCGAAGACAGGGTGGCGCGGGGAGAGATGCGTGTCGCTGATCTGCGCGAGACGGAACACCATGGGTTCAGCCCTTCCGCGGCAGCAGGCGGCGCACCTCGGCCACCATGTCCGGGAGGACCTGCTCCGGCGTCGCCTTCTGTTCCACCACCCGGGCGATGTTGTCCACCATCGTCTGGGTCACGCGCACGCTGTTGCTGCCGGGAAAGGCGTACCAGGGGACGGAGATCGGGATCTGGCGCACCGCCGGCACGAAGAGCGGGTTCGCCTTGTAGAAACCCGCCAGGTACTGCGGGTCGTCGATCGCGATCTGGTTGCAGGGCAGGTAGCCGGTGTTCTTCACCATCATCGCCTGCCCCTCGGGGCCGGTGGAGAAGCGCAGGAACTTCCAGGCGGCGGCGCGCTTCGCCGGGTCCTTCGCGGTCAGCATGCCGGCGGCGCCGCCGGTCGGCAGCCGGCCCTTCTGCGCGTCGATCACCGGCATCTCCGTGGTGCGCAGCGGGAAGTTCTCGCCCACCGACGCGACCGTGCCCCGCACCAGCGCCGTGGTCTGGAAGATCATGCCGAGCTTGCCGGCGGCGAAAGCCTGGCGCGCCGCGGCGGCGCTGAGGTTCGGCATGCCGCCCTCCTTCACCATCCGGTCGATCAGGCGCAGCGCGTTCAGCCCCTCCGGTCCTCCAAAGGCCACGTCGCGTTCATCTGGCGTCAGCATGCGGCCGCCGGCGCCGAAGAGCAGGGCGGAGAACATCCAGTCGTCGCCGTTCCAGGTGTACCACATGCCCTCGACGCCATCGCCGAGACGGTGGATCTTCCCGGCCAGCTCCAGGACGCCGTTCCAGTCCCCGGGGAAGTTGCCGGGATCGCCGCCGGCGCGGCGCACCAGATCAGCGTTGTAGTAGGTCACCGGATTGGAGGCCGCATAGGCCAGCCCTGCCTGGATGCCGCCGAACTGGCCCAGCGCCAGCATGTTCGGCGTATAGCCCGCCCTGGCGGGATCGCCTTCCTCCCGCAGCAGCGGCGTCAGGTCCTGGGCGATGCCGCGCTCGGCGAAGACGCGCAGCCGGTTGAAACCCTGGTAGCTGAGGTCGGGGAGCTGGTTGGTGCCCGCCTGGCGCAGCAGGAGCTGCGCGCCCTCCTCGTAGTTCGGGGTGTTGATGAAGTTGACCTTGATCCCCGGCTCGCGCTTCGCGAACTCGGCCATGATCGCGTCGTAGCTGTCCTTGTAGATGAAGGGCTGCGCGTAATGGACGGTGATCTCCGTCTCCGCGGCGCGGGCGATACGCGGCGCGGCGAGAGGGGCGGCCAGGGCGGCGAGCGGCAGGGCCAGCGCCTTGCGGCGCCCGAGGTCGAAACTCATGATGGTATCTCCGGATACGGTTCTTGTCGGGGTCAGCCCTTGAGCCCCGTGGAGGCGATGCCTTCCACGAAGCGCCGCTGGGCCAGGAGGAAGGCGATCACCAGGGGGGCCGTCATCACCACGGCAGTGGCCATCAGCGCGCCGTAGTCGTCGCCGGCATCCACCGAGCGGAAGAACAGCACGCCCAGGGCCGGCGTGGCGCGGTCCGGCCCGCTGACCACCAGCAGGGGCCAGAACAGGTCGTTCCAGTGCGCCACCACCGAGAAGATCGCGAAGGCGGTCGCCGCCGGCCAGGCATTGGGCAGGACGATGCGCCAGACGATGGCCATCTCGCCCATCCCGTCCAGCCGGGCGGCATGCAGCAGGTCGTCCGGCAGGGAGCGGAAGAACTGGCGGAACAGGAAGATCGCGAAGACCGAGATGGTGAAGGGCGCGACCAGCGCGGCATAGGTGTTCAGCCAGCCGAGCGAGGCGAGGGTCACGTAGATCGGCAGGGCGGTCGTCTGCACCGGCACCAGCAGCCCGAGCATCACCGCGCCGAACAGCACCTCCCGCCCCGGGAAACGCAGCTTGGCCAGGGCATAGCCCGCCGGCACCGCGAAGAGCAGCTGGAAGAACAGGATGGCGCCGCAGACCACCACGCCGTTCAGCAGGTAGCGAAAGACAGGAATGCGCTCGAAGACCTTGCCGTAGTTCTCCGCCGCATGGAACCGCTGCGGCAGCAGCGAAAGGGAGTCGCGGAAGATCTCGTCCAGCGGCTTCAGGCTGGCGGCCACCATCCAGATATAGGGCATCAGCACCAGCAGCCCGAGTACGGTCAGCAAAGCGAGGCGCGGCAGGTCGCGCAGCAAGGGCGTGTCGCGCGGCTCAGCCATAATGCACCTGCCTGTCCAGGAAGCGCGTCTGCAGCCACATCAGCGTCAGCACGATGGCCAGGAAGACCAGCGTGACCGCCGCCGCGTAGCCGAGGCGGAAATAGGTGAACCCCTCCTCGTAGAGCTTGTAGAGCAGCACGTTGGAGGCGTTGTTCGGCCCGCCCTGCGTCAGCACGGCCACGAGGTCGAAGGAGCGCGTCAGGGCCCGGATCATGGTGATGGTCAGCACGAAGAGCGTGGTGGGGCCGAGCAGCGGCCAGGTGACGAGGCGGAACCGCTCCCAGGCCGAGGGCACGCCATCCACCTCCGCGGCGGCGTAGAGCTCGCGCGGGATGGCAGTCAGCCCCGCCATGAACAGCACCATGTTGAATCCCAGATTCTCCCAGCTCCCGATCGCGGCCAGGGAAAGCAGCACCGTGTCGGAGGAGGAGAGCCAGGCCGGCCCCGGCAGGCCGACGGTGCGCAGCATGGCGTTCAGCGGGCCGATGGTGGGGTGCAGCAGGTACTGCCAGGCCGCCGCCATGGCGACCGCGAGCGACACGACGGGCAGAAAGAAGACGGCGCGGAAGAAGGCGCGTCCGCGCAGGCCGGACTCGATCAGCACGGCCAGCCCCAGCCCGCCCAGAACGGAAACCGGCGTGGTCAGCCCGATATAGACCAGGGTGTTGCGGACCGACTGGGCGAAGCCGCGATCCGAAAGGAGCTCGGCGAAGTTGTCGAGCCCGACCCAGTGGAACCCCTCGGCACCGAGCTCGTAGTCGGTGAAGGCCATGGCCACGGCCGCCAGGGTCGGCAGCAGGATCATCAGCACATAGGCGATCACCGCCGGCAGGCTCAGCAGCCAGGCGGCGAGGGCTTCGCCATGCCCTCTCGCCCGAACGGCGGGCGCCGCGAGCACGGCCTCAGACATGGGCCAGTTCCGCGCCCAGCGCCGCCGAGGGGCAGCGCCGTCCGGCGGCATCGAAAAGCAGCGCCTTGCCCGCGTCGAAGCCCAGGAAGGCCTGCCCGTCGCCGGGGATGCCGGAGCGGCCTTCCGGCGGCAGGCGCAGCACCAGGGCGGAGCCGCTTTCCGGGTGGCGCAGATGCAGCAACAGGCTCTCGCCCAGGAACTCCATCGCCTCGACGCGGGCCGGCAGGCCGTTGGAGGCGAGGTGCAGGTCCTCCGGCCGCACGGCCAGCGTCAGCGGCCCCGGCATGGCGCGCAGCCCGATGGCGAGGCCGGCGACCCTGACGATCCCATCCGCGTCCGCCTCGGCCGGCAGGGTGTTGATGCGGGGCGAGCCGATGAAGGTGGCGACGCGCAGATCGGCCGGATCGTTGTAGATCGCCTCGGGCGTGGCCACCTGCAGGATGCGGCCGCCAAGCATGACCGCGACCCGGTCGGCCATGGTCAGCGCCTCGGACTGGTCATGCGTCACATAGAGCGTGGCCGCGCCGCTGCGGCGGTGGATCTCCACGATCTCCCGCCGCGTCTGGACGCGCAGCGAGGCATCGAGGTTGGACAGCGGCTCGTCCATCAGGAAGAGCTTCGGCTGCCGCACCATGGCGCGCGCCAGGGCGACGCGCTGCCGCTGCCCGCCGGAAAGCTGGCCGGGCTTGCGGTCGAGCAGCCCGGCGAGGCCCAGGGCGCGCCCGGCCTTCTGCACATCCGCCTGGATACCCTGCCGGACCGCCGACGTCCCCGGCAGGAAACGGCCCAGGAAAGGCGCGCGCTGCCAGCCGTTCAGCCGCCGCATGGCCAGCGGCACGGCGATGTTCTGCGCGGCGGTCAGGTGCGGATAGAGGGCGTAGGACTGGAACACCATGGCGACGTCTCGCTCGGCTGCGCGGCGCCGCGTGACGTCGCGGCCGGCAATCTCGATGCGCCCCTGGTCCGGCTGCTCGATCCCCGCGGCGATGCGCATCAACGTCGATTTGCCGCAACCGGAAGGACCCACCAGCGCAATGAACTCCCCTTCGGCCATCTCCAGTGAAACGCCGGACAGGATCGGCGCCCCGCCGAAGGACTTCGTGACTCCGCTGATCAGGACCCCAGGCAAACCGCATCTCCGTATTGACGGGCGGCCTCATGCGCCCGGTGGATGACGCACCCGTTGCGGTTTCACGAAGCTTTGATGGCAATCCCAGGCAGCCGGAAGCGCCGGGAACCATCCGCCCACGTCACGCCGGGCGGTAGTGCCAGACGCTGGCGGGGGGCAGGTTCAGCGGGGTCCAGGCCTCCCGCTTGGCACTCAGCCCGAGCTGCCGGTAGGGCAGGGGCGACGTGATGCAATAGGTGTAGAGCAGGAAGCCCCGCCCCGGCGCGACGGCCTCCACCGCCTGCACGAAGCGCCGCTGCCGCTCCAGCGGCAACAGCACCAGCGGAATCCCGCAGATCACCGTGCCGACGCGCCCATGCAGGTTCTCCGGGATCAGGCGCGGCAGGTCGAAGGCATCGCCCGTGACAACACAGGCGCCGGGCAGCTTGCGGCGCAGATGCTGGGCCATCTCGCTCTCGATCTCGACCACGGTGAGCCGCTCCGGCGCCAGTCCCTGCGCCAGCAGGGCCCGGGACACCACGCCCGTACCGGCGCCGAGCTCCACCACGATCTCCCCCTCGTCGGCCCGGGTCAGCCGGGCGATCCGCCCGCACAGGGCCGGGGAGGACGGCACCACGCTGCCCATGCGCAGCGGGTTGCTCGCCCACTGCTTCAGGAACAGGCTCGCGTTGGCGATCCCGCGGCCCGGTTCAGACGCGCCGGACGCCTGGGTGAGAGGGCGGTCCGAAGCATCCCCGGAACCGGGCTTCCGCATGACGGTGGCAAGCCGCGCGATCCGCGGCAGAAGGGTCGAAACAGACAATCCGTGGATCCTCGTTCAGGGTCCCCGTCACGCGCCGGCTTCGCCCGCCACGCCGGGCGGCCCAGCAATGGGAAAGGCCGGGACGGGAAAGGCGGGGACGGGAGTTCCAGCCGCCGGCGCCACCGGCCGGGGCACGGGCGGGCTGCGCCTCGACCAGTCCAGCAGTTCGAAGCGTCCGTCGGGATGCTCCACCAGGGCGGTGCAGGACTCCACCCAGTCTCCGGTGTTCATGTAGGTCACGCCGCCGATGTCGCGCATCTCGGCATGATGGATGTGGCCGCAGATGACGCCGTCATAGCCGCCACGCAGTGCCTCGTGCGCCAGCGACTCCTCGAAGCGGTCGATCGCCTTGACGGCTTCCTTCACACGCCGCTTCAGCCATTGCGACAGCGACCAGTAGGGGTATCCCATCCGCCGCCGGGCGGTGTTGAACCAG
>NZ_BDLP01000057.1:0-17701 GCF_001950415.1 Roseomonas sp. TAS13 | reverse complement strand
GCCCGCCAGCCTGCTGGCCGCCGGGGCGCTGCGCTTCGACCCGCCCCTGCCGCCCGGGCATCAGGAGGCGCTGCACGGCCTGCCGCTGGGGCTGCTGACCAAGTTCATCCTGCCGGCCAGCGGCGGGGACCGGCTGGACCTGCCGCCCTTCGCGGGTGCCGAGCGGCGCGTCGTGGAAGGCGAGACCCGCATGACTTTCGTGGCCTGGCCCTTCGGCCGGCCGCATCTGGAGGGCTTCCTCGGCGGCGACCATGCCTGGGCGCTGGAGCGCGAGGGCCAAGCGGCGCAGGTCGCCCATGCCCGGGAGGAGCTGGTCCGGCTCTATGGCGCAAGGGCGCGGCGGGCGATCGACTGGGACCGGGCCCTGGTCAGCTGCTGGGGCAGCGACCCCTTCTCGCTCGGGGCCTACAGCTATGCCCGGCCTGGCGCGGCCGGGGCGCGCGCCATCCTTTCCGCCCCGCTGGCGGACGGGCGCCTCGTCCTGGCCGGTGAGCATTGCCACCCGGACCTCGCCGGCACCGTTGGCGGCGCCTGGGAAACCGGCGAGGCCGCCGCCGCGGCGGTCGCCACGGCCCTGTCGCCGGGGAACGGCTGATGGCGGGCGGGACGGAAGCCGGAGCGCCCTCCTTCATGGTGGAGGGCGAGACGCTGCGGGTCTCGGGCGACCTGACCACGGCAACGGTGGCCCCGGTCTGGGACCGCCTGCCCGGCGAGGCCCAGGGGGTGCGGCGCGTGGACCTGTCGGGTGTCGAGACGATCGATACCGGCGGCGCCACGCTGCTGCTGCGCGCCGCCGGGGCCTGCGAGACCTTCGAGGGCGCGAGCCGCCCGGTCGCCGCCGTGCTGGAGCGGGTGCGCGTGGCGCGGGAGCAGCCGGAGCCCCGGCCGAACGGGCCGCGCCTGCCGCTGGTGTCGGCGCTGGGGGCCTGGGGCGTGGGCGTGTGGCGGGCGATGCTGGTCCGCATCGCCTTCCTGGGCGAGGCCGCCGCCACGCTGGTGAATGCCTTCCGGCGCCGCCGGCAGCTGCGCGCCTCCGAGGCGATGCGCCATCTCGACGAGGCGGGGACGCGCTCCTTTCCCCTGGTGATCCTGCTCGGCGTGCTGATCGGCCTGATCCTGGCCTTTCAGTCCGCCGCGCCGCTGCGCCAGTTCGGCGCGGAGACCTTTATCCCCCGCATGGTCGGGATCTCCCTGCTGCGCGAGCTCGGCCCGCTCCTGGCCGGGGTGATCCTGGCCGGCCGCACCGGCTCGGCCTATGCCGCCGAGCTCGGCACCATGACGGTGAACGAGGAGGTGGACGCGCTCCGCATCATGGGCATCGACCCGATGGTGATGCTGGTGCTGCCGCGGCTGCTTGCCGGTCTGGTGGTGATGCCGGTGATGACCCTGCTGATGAACCTGTCGGGGCTGGTCGGCATGACCGGCGTGATGCTCAGCCTGGGCTATCCGCTGGTCTTCACCGTCAACCAGGTGGCCGAGGGCGTGGTGATGAGCGACCTGCTGCAGGGGCTGTTCAAGGCGGCGGTCTTCGGCCTGGTCATCGCCGGCATCGGCTGCCGCGCCGGGCTGACGGCCGGACGGGGGCCGCGCGCGGTGGGCGATGCCGCCACGGCGGCGGTGGTCGGCGGCATCGTGGCCATCGTGGTGCTCGACGGCCTCTTCGCCATCCTCTTCTACCGCCTGGGGTTCTGAGCGATGGCGGAACAGCCGGCGCGGGACGCGCCATCCCACCGGGGCGACCGCGCGGACCCGCCGCCGGAGGCCATGGGCGGTGCCGGGGACGGCGAGGCGGTGGTCCGGGCGCGGGACGTCGCCATGCAGTTCGGCAGCAACCTGCTGTTCCGGGACGTGAGCTTCGACGTGCGGCGCGGCGAGGTCTTCGTGATCCTGGGCGGCTCGGGCTGTGGCAAGTCCACCCTGCTCAAGCTGCTGATCGGGCTGATGCCGCCGAGCGACGGCCGGATCGAGATCCTGGGCACGGACATGCTGGCGACCGAGGGTGCCGCGCGCCGGGCGCTGCTGAGCCGGCTCGGCGTGATGTGGCAGTCGGGCGCCCTGTTCGGCTCGATGACCCTGCTGGAGAACGTGATGCTGCCGCTGGAGGCCCATACCGATCTGCCGCCGGAGGGCCGGGCGGAGATCGCCCGCACCAAGCTCGGCCTGGTCGGGCTCAGCGAGGCGGCGAACCGGCTGCCGGCCGAGATCTCGGGCGGCATGGCCAAGCGCGCCGGCATCGCGCGCGCCATGGCGCTCGACCCGCCGCTGCTCTTCCTGGACGAGCCCTCGGCGGGGCTCGACCCGATCACCTCCGCGGGGCTCGACCAGCTCATCAAGGACTTCGCCCGCGATCTCGGCACGACCTTCGTGGTCGTGACGCACGAGCTGCAATCCATCCTGAACATCGGTGACCGCTGCATCATGCTGGACAAGGCCGCGAAGGGCGTGATCGCGCAGGGACGCCCCGGCGACCTGCGCGCCGACCCGCCCAACGACACCGTCCGCCACTTCTTCCGCCGGGAGGCCGAGTAGATGGCCGCGCCCGGGCGGGGCTCCGGCCTCTACCTGCGGGTCGGGCTGCTGATCCTGGCGGGAATCGCGCTGGCGGTCGGCTTCGTGATGTTCTTCACCGCCGGCCGGCTCAACCGCCATTCGGAGATCTTCGAGACCTATTTCCGCGAAAGCGTGCAGGGCCTCGATGTCGGTGCCCCGGTGCGCTACCGCGGCGTGCAGCTCGGCCGCGTCACCGAGATCACCCTGGTCAACTCCGTCTACCGCAACCCGGAAGGGCGGCCTTTCCAGGCGGCCTTCCAGCTCGTCGTCGTGCGCTTCGCCATCGAACAGAACCGGTTGGGGCCGGAGGGCACCGGTCCCGAGCGCGCGGTCGGCTTCGGCCTGCGGACCCGCCTGTCGAGCGCCGGCCTGACCGGCGGCTCCTATATCGAGATGGACTTCGAGAACCCCGAGCGTTTCCCGGTGGAGAAGCTGCCCTGGGCGCCGGCGCATCCGGTGATCCCCTCCATCCCCTCCACCGTGGCGCAGGTGCAGGATGCCGCGCAGAACCTGCTGAGCCGCCTGCAGGGCCTGCCGCTGGAGGACATCATGAACAACCTCGACGGCGTGCTGGCGGATGTCCACCGGCAGACCAGCAGCGGCGATCTGGCGAAGACCCTGGCCGATGTCTCGGCCATGGCCGGCACCCTGCGCCAGACTCTGGACAGCACGGATATCCAGGGCATGGTGAAGGACATCCGCGGCGCGGTGGCGGATCTGCGCCGCACCGTGGCGGGGCCGGAGATGCAGGCGACGCTGCGATCCACCCGCGACGCCGCGGCGCAGCTCAATGCCTCCATGCAACGGCTGCCGGCGGTGATCGGCGCGCTGGAGCGCACGGCGCGCACGGCAGGCCATACGACCAGCGACGTGAACGCGGACCTGCAGCCGATCCTGCGCGACCTGGGGGCGGTGGCCGCCAACCTGCGCGACACGACGGAGACCCTGCGCCGTGCGCCCTCCCAGGCGATCCTGGGCGCGCCGCCACCACCGCCCGCCTGGGCCACGGAGCGCAACCGATGAACGGTCCCACCCGACGCCCTCTGTTGATGCGCCGGCCGGTGCTGGCCGCGCTTCTGGCCCTGCCCGGCTGCTCCGCGCTGCAGAGCCGCCCCTATGTGGAGCCGCTGCGCTTCCGGCTCGACCCCGTGCGGCCCGGGCCACCCCTGCGCGGCTTCGGCGGGCAGACGGTCCTGGTCCGCCTGGCGCGCGCGGCACCGGGGACGGAGGGGCGGATGCTGCGCTCCATCAACCCGGACGGCACGGTGCATGTCGAGTACTACGCCGAATGGGTCGCGCCGCCCGCCGAGGCGATGGACGAGGCGCTGCGCCGCTGGCTCGTGGCCTCGGGCCTCTTCGCCGCGGTGCTGGCGCCCGGCACGCGGGCCAGCAGCGACCTGGTGCTGGAGACGGAGCTGACCGCCCTGCATGCCGATCTCGGCCAGGGTCTGGCGCGGGCCAGCCTGTCGGCGGTGCTGTTGCGGGAAGGCGCGCTCGACCGCCGCGCCGTACGCCAGTTCACCGTTTCCGGAACCGCGCCCCTGCCGCCGGAACGGCCGCTGCGGCCGGAACCCCAGGCCCAGGCGATGGTGGCTGCCCTGGCAGGGGCCTTCATGCAGCTGGAACAACAGATTTTGATCGCGTCAAGGTAGTAATCTTCTATTAATACAACTTGTAGTTAACTAAGCATGGCGGTGTTCACGAATACCTAGACAACCGTCAACCTTCGGCCAGGATGGCGCGTTGAGGCGGTTGCTTCAGGGGTCACCCCAATGCCGTTCGATGGCCCGGACAGAGACGACGACTGGAACGACGTCTGGTCGGAATACGACCACCGCCTGCATGCGGCGTGCGCCCTGCCGGCCGGCACCACCGGGAAGCCACTGCCAACCCGACGGAACAGGCGCCACCTGCTGCTCCTGCTGCTGGTCCCGCTGCTGCTGGTCTTCGGCGCCGGGCTCGTCGCACCGTCCTGGATGATGGCGCAGGACTTCGCCGCGAGGCTGCGGCACATGGATGGCGACGCGCTGTTGCAGATGGCCGACCGGCCCAGCCTCCAGAGGAACCTGCGGCGGGAGTTCGCCTCCCGGACCGATGCGGAGGGCCTTTCGCTCACGGCCCGGAACTGGCTCTCGGACATGGCGGAGGAGATGGCGGATGGCTGGAACGACCCGCAATCCGTCGGCGCTTGGCTGCAACTGCGCCGCTCGCCTCCCTTCCTGTCCCAGCACGTGCTGCGCTCCCTCGGCGATCCCATCGGCACCAGCCATCTCCGCTACGCCGCAGCACGCCTGAACTATGCCGGCGGGATTGCCTTCGACCTTTCCTGGGGGGGCGGGCAGGTGCGGCTCCAGGGCCTGCGCTTCCCGGGCGGCTGACCCTATCCGGCGATACCTTTCCCGTCGGTAAAGGTGCCTTCGGCCGGCCGGCCTGTCATCGAACCTTCATAAAAGTGAAACATGTCCGACGCCTTGGGGGACTAGGGAGCAGCCGGCGGCGGGAGAACATGTCCTGCCGGCAATAACAAATCGCTCCGGAGACCACGCACGGTGTACAGACGCTCCCTCGCTCTCCTCACCGGCCTCGCGCTGCTGACCGCCGCCGTGCCGCACGGCGCCCTGGCCCAGACGGCCGACATCACCGGTGCCGGCGCGTCCTTCCCCAACCCGGTCTACCAGCGCTGGGGCGAGGGTGCGAAGGCGGTCGGCATCCAGCTGAACTACCAGTCCGTGGGTTCGGGCGCCGGCATCAACCAGATCCGCAACCGCACGGTGGATTTCGGCGCCTCCGACGCCCCGCTGAAGCCTGAGCAGCTGACCGAGGCCAAGCTGGTGCAGTTCCCGGCCGTGATGGGCTCGGTGGTTCCCATCGTGAACCTGCCGGGCGTCGAGATCGACCAGCTGAAGCTGACGGGCGAGATCCTGGCCGACATCTATGCCGGCAAGATCACCAAGTGGAACGACCCGAAGCTGGTCGAGCTGAACCAGGGCGTGACCCTGCCCAACGTCGCCATCGCGCCGGTCTACCGCGCCGATGCCTCCGGCACATCCTTCGTCTTCACCTCCTACCTCTCCGCCGTCTCCTCCGACTGGCAGGGCAAGGTCGGCGCCGCCACCTCCGTGAAGTGGCCGGCCGGCGCCGGCGCGCGCGGCAACGAGGGCGTGGCCGGCACGGTGCGCAACACCCGCGGCGCCATCGGCTATGTCGAGAACGCCTATGCCACCCAGAACAAGCTGACGACCGTGCAGCTCCGCAACAAGGCCGGCAAGTTCGTGAAGCCGACCATGGAGAGCTTCATCGCCGCCGCCGGGAATGCCGACTGGTCCGCCCCCGGCATGGCCGCCAGCATCATCGACCAGAAGGGCGACAACTCCTGGCCGATCGTTTCGCCGACCTTCATCCTGCTGCCGGCCAATCCGGAAAACGCCGACCGCTCCCGCGCGGTGATGCGCTTCTTCGACTGGGCCTTCACCCATGGCGGCGACGCGGCGCGCCAGCTCGAGTACATCCCCCTGCCGGAGAACGTGCAGGCCAAGGTGCGCGAGACCTGGAAGCAGGTGACCGTGGACGGCAAGCCCGTCTGGAACCGGTAAGGTCCGGAACCGGAACATGACCGGCGGGGCCGCGAGGCCCCTCCGGCACTTCTGACCCCAGGAAGGCCCGACCTTGTCCCAGACCGCCTCGCACCTCGCGGGCGCCGCCATCGGCGCCGACCCGGTCCCCCCCCGTCCCAGCCGCGCCACGAGGCGCGCCACCGGCTTCGGCGACACCATCTTCGCGGCCCTCTGCCAAGGGGCCGGCATCCTGGTGCTGCTGCTGCTGGGCGCCATCATCGTGGAGCTGTTCCTGGGCGGCCTCCCGGCCTTCCGGGCCTTCGGCCTCGCCTTCGTCGCCTCGACGGACTGGGACCCGGTGCAGGAGGTCTTCGGCGGCGGCGTGCCCATCTACGGCACGCTGCTGACCGCGCTGCTGGCCATCCTCATGGCCGTGCCGGCGGCCTTCGGCATCGCCTTCTTCCTCACCGAGCTGGCGCCCGACTGGATGCGCCGCCCGGTCGGCGTGGCGGTGGAGCTGCTGGCCGCCGTGCCCTCGATCATCTACGGCATGTGGGGCTTCTTCGTGATCGTGCCCTTCATGGCCACCACCATCCAGCCGCCGATCATCGACACGCTGGGCGAGGTGCCGGTCATCGGCGCGCTCTTCTCCGGCGCGCCCTTCGGCACCGGCCTGTTCACCGCGGCGCTGATCCTGGCGATCATGATCCTGCCCTTCGTCGCCGCCACGATGCGCGACGTGTTCGAGCAGGTGCCGCCGGTCTTCAAGGAAAGCGCCTATGGCCTCGGCGCCACGACCTGGGAGGTGATGCGCGGCGTGGTGCTGCCCTATACCCGTACCTCCGTGGTGGGCGGCATCATGCTGGGCCTGGGCCGCGCCCTGGGCGAGACCATGGCCGTCACCTTCGTGATCGGCAACGCCAACCGCATCTCCGCCTCGCTCTTCGGCCCGGGCAACACCATCGCCTCGCTGGTCGCGCTGGAATTCGGCGAGGCCGGGATGGGCAGCCTGAAGCTTTCCGCGCTGCTGGCGCTGGGCTTCGTCCTCTTCGTCATCTCCTTCGCGGTGCTGGCCGTCTCGCGCTGGCTGCTGCGGCCCCGGCTGAAGGGCTGAACCGATGAGCGCCACCACCTCCCGCCCGGGGCATATCGGCCCGCGCAAGGACCCCGCCGTGGCCCGCGCGCTGGGCCGCAGCCGGCACCGCAAGGACCTGCTGATCCGCGCCTTCTGCATCGCCGCCACGCTGCTGGGCCTGTTCTTCCTCGCCTCCATCCTGCTCACCCTGCTGCTGCGCGGCATGCACGGGCTGTCGCTGCAGACGCTGGTCACGGTGACCCGCCCGCCCGGCAGCGGCGGCGGGCTGCTGAACCCGATCGTGGGCAGCCTGATCCAGGTGTTCCTCGCCACGCTAGTGGGCACGCCGATCGGCATGCTGGTCGGCACCTACCTCGCGGAATACGCCCGCGGGTCGAAGCTCGGCGGCGCCGTGCGCTTCGTCTCGGACGTGCTGCTTTCCGCCCCCTCGATCCTGATCGGCCTCTTCGTCTACCAGCTCCTGGTGCTGCCCTTCGGCGGCTTCTCCGGCTGGGCGGGCGTGGTGGCGCTGGCCATCATCATCATCCCCGTCGTGGTCCGCACCACCGAGGACATGCTGAGCCTGCTGCCCGACACGCTGCGCGAGGCGGTGATCGGCCTGGGCTCGCCCAAGTGGAAGATGGTGGTGCTGGTGGGCTGGCGCGCCGCCGCCTCGGGCATCATCACCGGCGTGCTGCTGGGTGTGGCCCGCATCGCCGGCGAGACCGCGCCGCTGCTCTTCACCTCGCTCGGCAACCTGAACTGGTCGGTCAGCCTGAACCAGCCGATGTCGAGCCTGCCGATCACCATCTACGCCTATGCCGGCTCCCCCTATGAGGACTGGGTCACCCTGGCCTGGGCCGGGGCCCTGATCATCACCCTGGGCGTGCTGGGCCTGAACCTCGTCGCCCGCACCGTGCTGCGCGCCAAGCGCTGAGAGGCTCCGCCATGAATGGAAACGCCACCAACTTCAGCATGCCGAGTGCCTCCTCCAGCAGCCTGGTGGACACGTCCCGCCCCTCCGTGCCGCTGAACGAGGCGGGGATGAGCGTGCGCGACCTGAACTTCTGGTACGGCGACAAGCATGCGCTGAAGGGCATCAACCTCGACCTGCCGCACCGCCAGGTGACCGGCATGATCGGCCCCTCCGGCTGCGGCAAGTCCACCCTGCTGCGCATCCTGAACCGCATGTACAGCCTCTATCCCGGCCAGCGGGCCGAGGGGCAGGTGCTGCTGGACGGGGAGAACATCCTCGAATCGGGCGTGGACATGAACGCGCTCCGTGCCAAGGTCGGCATGGTGTTCCAGAAGCCCACCCCCTTCCCCATGACGATCCGCGAGAACATCGCCTTCGGCATCCGCCTGCACGAGCGGCTGGGCCGGACGGAGATGGCCGAACGCATCGAATGGGCCCTGGCCCGCGCCGCGCTGTGGGACGAGGTGAAGGACCGGCTGGACACCAATGCCGCCGGCCTTTCGGGCGGGCAGCAGCAGCGCCTCTGCATCGCCCGCACCATCGCGGTGCGGCCGGACGTGATCCTGCTCGACGAGCCGACCTCGGCGCTCGACCCGATCAGCACCGCGCGCATCGAGGAGCTGATCGACGAGCTGAAGCAGGACTTCACGATCGCCATCGTGACGCACAACATGCAGCAGGCGGCCCGATGCGCCGACCAGGTGGCCTTCTTCTACCTGGGCGAGCTGGTGGAGGTGGCGCCCGCGGCACAGCTCTTCACCACCCCGCGCGAGCGGCGGACCCAGGACTACATCACCGGCCGCTTCGGCTGAGACAGGGGAAGCGGCCATGGCCAACCAGCCCGAACACATCGTCAAGTCCTACAGTGACGACCTGCGCCGGCTGCGCGAGCTGGTCGCCCGCATGGGCGGCCTCGCCGAGCGCCAGGTGGCCGATGCCGCCTACGTGCTTACCCGGCGCGACGCCACGGCCGCCGCCGAGGTCGCCGCCCGCGACGCCCCGATCGACGGGCTGGAGCGCGAGGTCGAGAGCTTCTGCGTCCGCCTCCTCGCGCTGCGGGCGCCGATGGCGGCGGACCTGCGCTTCATCGTCGCGGCGATGAAGATCAGCCAGGAACTGGAGCGCATCGGCGACTATGCCCGCAACGTCGCCAAGCGCGTCATGGTGATCGCGCAGCAGCCCAATCTCGTCGGGCTGGGCACCTTCGAGGCCCTGTCGCAACTGGTGCAGCGCAACCTCAAGGACGTGATCGACGCGCTGCTGAACGAGGATGCCGAGGCCTGCCGCCGCGTCTGGGCCAGCGACGTGGCGGTGGACGACGTCTATAACGGGCTCTTCCGCCAGCTTCTGACCCACATGATGGAAGACCCGCGCAACATCACCGCGGCCACCCACATGCACTTCATCGCCAAGAACTTCGAGCGGATCGGCGACCACGCCACCAACATCGCCGAGACGGTGTACTTCTCGATCACCGGCCAGAACCTTCCCGACGACCGGCCGAAGGTGGGGGCTCCGGGCGACCTGTCTCCGTCCGACGAATGAGTGCCGCGATCGAGACCGGCACCCGCCCCACCATCCTGGTGGTGGAGGACGAGGCGCCCCTGCTGACCCTGCTGCGCTACAACCTGGAGCGCCAGGGCTTCCGCGTCGAGGAAGCGGCCGACGGGCAGGAGGCGCTGCTGCGCGTCTCCGAAGGCCGGCCCGACCTGGTGCTGCTGGACTGGATGCTGCCCAGCCTGTCCGGGCTGGAGGTCTGCCGCCAGCTCCGCCGCCGCCCGGCGACGCGCGACCTGCCGATCATCATGGTCACCGCCCGCACGGAGGACCAGGACGCCGTGCGCGCCCTGGACACCGGGGCGGACGACTACATCGCCAAGCCCTTCACCGTGGAGGCACTGCTGGCCCGGATCCGCGCGCTGCTGCGCCGCTCCGGCCCCGGCTCGATGCGCGAGGCCCTGGTCTGGCGCGAAATGGTGCTGGACCCGGAAGCGCATCGCGTGACGCGCAACGGCCGGCCGCTGCATCTGGGCCCCACCGAGTACCGCATCCTGGAATTCATGATGCAGCACCCGGGCCGCGTCTTTTCGCGCGAGCAGCTGCTGGACGCGATCTGGGGCCGCGACATCCATGTCGAGCTGCGCACCGTGGACGTGCATATCCGCCGGCTGCGCAAGGCGGTGAACGGGCCGGAGGAGGAGGATGTCATCCGCACCGTCCGCTCCGCCGGCTACGCGCTGGACGTGGAGGGCTGAGGGCGTCGCCCCTCAGCCGTTGTCGCGGAAGCCGGGATAGAGGCACATGCCGCCATCCACGGTGATGGTGGTGCCCACCACATAGTCCGACATGTCCGAGGCCAGCCAGACAGCGGCGTTGGCGATGTCCTCCACATCGCCGACGCGGCCATAGGGGATCAGCTCCAGCAGCCGCTTCCCGGCCTCACCCTGCGTGTTCTCCGCATTGATCCGCGTGGCGATGGCGCCGGGCGCGATGGCATTGATGCGGATGCGCTGCCCCGCCAGCTCCTGCGCCAGGGTGCGCATCATCAGCGCGATGCCGCCCTTCGAGGCGGCGTAGTTCACATGCCCCGCCCAGGGGATGACCTCGTGCACCGAGCTCATGTGGATGATCTTGCCCAGGGCGCGGGACAGCTTGCGGTCGCCCTGCTTCAGGAACTGCCGGATGCCCGCCTGGGCGCAGAGGAACTGGCCGGTCAGGTTGGTGTCGATCACCTTGCGCCAGTCCTCGACCGTCAGCTCCGTGGCCGGCGCATCCTTCTGGATACCCGAATTCGCCACCACGATGTCGATGGCGCCCATCGCCTCCGCACCCCTCGCAAAGAGCGCCGCCACGGAATCCGGGTCGGAGACATCGGCCTGCAGCGCCACGGCCCGGCCGCCCCTGCCCTCGATCTCCGCCACCAGCGCCTCGGCGGGCTCACGGCCGGAATGGTAGTTCACGATCACCGCCGCCCCGGCCGCCGCCAGCCCGCGCGCAACGCCCGTGCCGATGCCGGAACTGGCGCCGGTGACCAGCGCGACCTGTCCATCGAGACGACAATCCATGGCTGTCCTCCTGCCTGTGCCGCAGCGCGGCGGCCCTGTCCCCGGCGATGTCCCGAGGGGCGGAACAGACGGCGGCGGCGAGAGTTGCGGGGCGGCGGGCCAGGCCGGACCGATCCGGACGGTTGACGGAACGGACCGGTTTTCGCCAGCCTCCTCGCCCCGGGGGCCGTCACGGATCACGAATCCTGCCTTTTCCCCGGCCGAACCAGCCAGGATGCCCACCATGCCGCCGAGCACGCCCTTCACCCGACGGACCCTCCTGGCCGGTGGCGCCGCGCTGGGTCCGGCGGCCGCCCTGTCGCGCCCGGCCCTGGCACAGGGCGATGCGGCGCGGGTGCTGCGCTTCATCCCGCAGGCGGATGTCACCATCCTCGATCCGCTGGCCACCACCGCCTATCCGACGCGCAACCACGGCCATATGTGCTGG
This sequence comes from Roseomonas sp. TAS13, assembly GCF_001950415.1. Taxonomy (NCBI): domain Bacteria; kingdom Pseudomonadati; phylum Pseudomonadota; class Alphaproteobacteria; order Acetobacterales; family Roseomonadaceae; genus Roseomonas; species Roseomonas sp. TAS13. The sequence goes on along the minus strand of NZ_BDLP01000057.1, from coordinate 6,054 downwards.
GACACGCTCTACGGCATCGATGCCAGCTTCAGGCCGCAGCCACAGCTCGCCGAGGGTCATGTGGTGGAGGATGACGGAAGGCGCTGGGTGTTCACGCTCCGTGAGGGCCCGCTCTTCCATGATGGGGAGAAGGTGCGCGCCCAGGATGCCGTGGCCTCCATCAGGCGATGGATACCGCGCGACACGCATGGCCAGACCCTGGCGCAGCGGCTGGACGAGATCCGCGTGCTGGACGACCGGCGCTTCGAGATCCGCCTCAGGCGGCCCTTCGGCCTGATGCTGGACGCGCTGGGCAAGGCCTCCTCCTATCCCTGCTTCATCTATCCCGAGCGCTTCGCCACCCAGGACCCGACCAGGCCCTTCACCGAGGTCGTGGGCTCCGGCCCCTACCGCTTCCTGGCCAATGAGCGTGTCTCCGGCGCCCAGGTCGTCTATGGCTGCTTCGACCGATACGTGCCGACGCCGGTGGGCACGCCCAGCATGATCGCCGGCCCGAAGCTCGCCCGTTTCGAGCGGGTGGAGTGGAAGGTGATCCCCGACCCCGCCACCTCCGCCGCCGCGCTGCAATCGGGCGAGGTGGACTGGTGGGAGGTCGTGCCCTCCGACCTCAACCCGGTGCTGAAGCGCGCCCGCGACGTGGTGCTGGAGCGCATCGACGATTCCGGAACCTATGCCAGCTTCCGCTTCAACCACCTGCAGCCGCCCTTCGATAAGCCCGAGGCCCGCCGCGCCCTGCTCGGCGCCGTGCTGCAATCCGACTTCATGGCGGCGGCGAACGGGGACGATCCGCGCCTGTGGCGCGACAAGGTCGGCTGCTTCCCGGTCGGCAGCCCGCTGGCCAACGACGCGGGGCTGGAGGCGCTGACCGGCCCACGCGACTACGGCAAGGTGAAGGCCGACCTCGCCGCCGCCGGCGTGGCGGGCGCCAGCGTGACGGCGCTGCACGCCACCGACGTGTCGAACCAGAACGCGCTGATGACGGTCGGCGTGGACATGCTCCGCAAGTCCGGCTTCCAGGTGCAGGACGCGACCTCGGACTGGGGCACACTGCTGCAGCGGCGGCAGAATCGCGGCCCGGCGAACCAGGGCGGCTGGAACGCGCTGGTCGCCCTGTTCAGCGGCATGGAGTTCAGCACCCCGGCCGGGCACCTGCTGCTGCGCGCCAATGGCGAGAATGCCTGGTTCGGCTGGCCGACCTCGCCGAAGCTGGAGGCGCTGCGCGAAGAGTGGTTCGACGCGCCGGACCTGGAGGCGCAGAAGCGCCTGGGACGCGAGATCCAGGCGCAGTTCTTCGTGGACGTGCCCTATATCCCGCTCGGCCAGTATTTCGTGGACAGCGCCTATCGCCGCGGCCTGACCGATATCCGCCCCGGCCTGCCGATCCCGCTGAACGTGCGCCGGGGCTGAGGCAGGCCGCGGCCCCTCCCTGGCTGCTGTTGCGCTTCATGGCTGGCCCCGGATGGCTGGCCCCGGGGGAGAGGCGCCGCCTCTTTCGCCGGACCCCTCTCCGCCGGGGACCGAAGCCGGTTCCCGGACCCGGGCTTGAGCTGGCGCCTGCCTTGGCAGGGGCGAGCCGTGCTTGTTGCATTGCGAGAGGGTTGCTATCGCAGGCTTCCGTGTTCCTGGGCTGGCCGCGATCGGTGCCCGGGTTCCGGCAAAGGAGAACCCTGCATTGGCGCTCCGGCACAAAGGGCTGGCCTTCACCGTCTTCCTGGGTGCGCTCTCGGCCCTGCCGCCCCTGTCCATCGACATGGGCCTGCCGGGTTTTCCGGCGCTGGAAGCCGATCTGGGCGCCACGCCCAGCCAGGCCACGCAGACGCTGAGCATCTTCCTGCTCGGCTTCGCCTGCGGCCCGCTCCTGCTCGGCCCGCTCTCCGACCGCTTCGGCCGGCGGCCGGTGCTGCTGGCGGGGCTGGTGGTCTTCGCCCTGGGCGGGCTCGGCTGCGCCCTGGCCGGATCCCCCGGAATGCTGCTGTTCTGGCGGCTCGTGCAGGGCATCGGCGCCGGGGCGGGCGCGACCCTGCCTTTTGCCATCGTCCGCGACCTTTTCGACGGCGTGGAGGCACGGGTCCGCATGTCCTATGTCACGCTGGTCCTGGGCATCGGCCCGATCGTCGCGCCGATACTGGGCACGCTGGTGCTGGCACTGGGCGGCTGGCGGGCGATCTACGGCACGCTGGGCCTCGGCGGGCTAATCCTGCTGCTGGTCACCGCCTGGGGCTTCGCGGAATCGGCACCGGATGGCCAGCACCACAGCCTGCACCCCCGCCAGATCCTGGCGCGCTACGGCGATGTGCTGCGGCGCCGGGTCTTCCTTGGCAATGCCCTGTCCAATGCCGCCTGCTTCGGCACGCTCTTCGCCTATATATCCGGATCGCCAGCGGTGCTGATGGGCCAGTTCGGGGTGGAGCCGGGCCGCTACAGCCTGCTCTTCGCCTGCTCCGCGGTGACGCTGATGCTGGGTTCGGCGCTCAGCGGCCGTCTGGCCGCGGCGCATGTGCCGGGGCGGCTGGCGTCCCGCGCCGCCCTGTCGCTGACGCTGTGCAGTTCACTGCTGGCCCTGGTCCTGACCCTGTCCGGCAGCCTCGGCTCCGCCAGCCTCGTGACCTTCGCCGCCATCGGCAGCTTCGGCTTCGGCCTCCTGGCGCCGAATGTCACCCATGGCGCGTTGCAGCCGATGGGGCGGATGGCCGGGGCCGCCTCGGCGGCGCTGCGCAGCCTGCAGATGCTGTTCGGTGCCTTGGCGGGCGCGCTGGTGGGGTTGTTCTACGATGACCACAGCGCCCTGTCTCTCACGGCGACGATGGCCGGCTTCGCGCTGCTGGGCCTGGTGCTGCAACTCGCCCTGCTGCCGGGCCGGGAGCCTATGCCGGAACACGCGCCCCCGCACAGCTGACGGGGCCCTCCGGTGTCTTGAATCTGGCATCCTGGAGCAGAGCCAGGCGGCCGGCCTCGACCCGCTCCCGGTCCGGCGCTTCAGCGCGCGGGCGTCGCCGGAACCTTGGGCGCGCTTTCCGCAGCGGCGGCGATCGCGCGTGCGACAACCAGGAGGCCCTGGCGCTGGTGCTCGTTCATGGTGGTAACCAGGCGTTGCAACTCCGCCTGGAAGTTGTGGTTCGAAGACTGCACGTCCTATGCCCCTCCAGCGTACTCGAACCGGAAACAAGTTTATCGGCATAAATCGCATTTTTTGGATGTTTGCAAGCACCTTTACCATTCCGTCACGAACCGGGCGACAGGCACGGCAGCAAAGGGCAGGAACCTTGGCTTCTTGCAGTTGCGAGATGGAGAATGCCTCCGGAGGCGGGCCGGCCGGGAACTTTCATTCTCGGCCAACAATAAATTTCGTGTGACCGCCTCATCTGCCAGACCATGAAACCATCGCCGCGCCGGGGTGCGCAGCGATCCGGCCGGGCCACTCCTCGAACCCATGTTTCCGTGCCGTGGCGATGCGGCGCCTTATCCGGCGCCGGTGGCCTCTTTCTCCGCCTCGTTCTCCCCTTCCGCCATGGGGTGCAGGGGTGCCACCGCCGGGGTGGTGCCGGGCAGGCCCTGATAGGGATGCTGCTGTTCGGCGGGCAGGGTCGCCCGGGCTGTCAGGCGCCACAGGCCGAAGCCGAGACAGGCCAGCGACACCAGCCCCGCATAGAGGAACAGGCCGCTGCGTCCCACCAGACTCATGCCCGTGGAGGCCAGGACCGGCCCCGCCGCCGCGCCGAAGGAATAGGCCAGCACGAGGCCGCCGCTGGCCGCCACCCGGTCGCCCGCCCCCAGCCAGTCATTGGTGTGCGAGACGCAGAGCGGATAGAGCGCGAAGACCAGGCCGCCGAAGAGCGCCCCCGTTGTCAGCAGCCAGGCGGTGCCGTGCGGAGCAGCCAGGAGCACCAGGATGCTGGAGGCCGTCAGCGCGGCCAGCGTCCCCAGGATCACCAGCCGCCGGTCGAACCGGTCGGACAGGCGCCCGAGCGGCCATTGCAGTGCCATGCCCCCCAGGATCAGCGCGGTCATGAACAGCGTGGTCCCTGCGAGGTCGAGCCCGCTGCCCCGGGCGAAGAGCGGCGCCAGGGCATAGACGGCGCCCAGCAGCAGGCCGCTCGTCACCGTGCCGACCATGCCGAGCGGCGAGATCCGGTAGAGCTGGCGCAGGCTCAGCGAGGCCACGTCGGGCAGTGCGGTGGGGCTCTTGCTGGTCATCGAGATGGGCAGCACGGACAGGCCCATCAGGATGGACAGCAGCAGGAAGGGCCGCAGGTCCCCCGCCCCGCCGATGTTCAGCAGCCCCTGCCCCGCCGCCTGGGCGCCATAGACGCAGACCATGTAGGCGGCGAGCAGCGCGCCGCGCCGCGCCGGTTCCGCCCGGTCGTTCAGCCAGCTCTCGATGCAGATGAACAGCCCGGCCATGCAGAAGCCGTCCACCAGCCGTACCAGCGCCCAGAGCGCGGCGTTCTGCCACAGCGCATAGACCAGGCCGGTGGCCGAGACCGTGGAGGCGAAGACGGCGAAGGCGCGGATATGCCCAACGCGCAGGATGACACGGAAAGCCTGCAGGGCGCCGAGGGTCAGGCCGAGGAAATAGGCCGTGGCGACGAGGCCCGTCAGCGTCGGCGACGCACCGGCCGCGTTCAGGCGCAGGCTGATCAGCGTGGTGAGCGGCCCGTTGCCGAGCATCAGCAGCACCACCGAGAGCAGCAGCGCGCCGACCGGCCGCAGCAGCGGGGGAGCGGTGGTCACCAAGAGTGTCTGTCTCCCTGCTTCCGCCCTTTCCGCGGCGGGCATGGATAGGGCGCGGCGGACGTGACGCGGCAAAGGGGTGGAACGCAAGCCCCCGCCGCTTCGCGTCCTCGCGAGGGCAACGCCGCGCGTGATATCATTTTCCGCCATGGAAGGTTTTTTTGAGCCTTGTGCCGCCAGGGCAGGGCTTCCGGCGTTGACCCGACACGCCGCAACCCCCCGGATCATCCGCAGCTCCTTGCATTTCGATACGGATGCCGATTTTTGAGTGCTAGGGTCGCCCATGATCTTTCCGCCCCTGCATGCCCCGACGCTGCTCGTGGCGACGGCTCTGGTGATCGCCTTTTCCGGGCTGGTCCTCCTGCTGTCTCGTGGCCGCGGCCGGGATGCCGGCCCGCTCGCCCTCTGGGGGATCGCCCTGATCCTGGGAGCGGCCGGCCTTGCCCTGACGGCGGTGGCGCATGATGGCGGCGGTGCCTGGGGCGGGGCGGCGATCCTGCTGGCGACGGCCCTGTCCTGGACGGCGGCGCGGCGCTTCGCCGGCCGGCAGGCCCGCCCCGGCCTGATCCTGCTCGGGCCCGCCGCGTGGCTGCTCTGGGCGGGGCCGGTCGGGGATGGGCTGGAGAGGGCCGGGCTGGCGGGACCCTGGCACGCCACGCCGGTCTTCGCGATTGGCGCCGCCTATACCATCGCCACCGCGCTGGAACTCCGCCGCCGGCGCGACGAGGCGGGGGATGCCGGACGCATCGCCACCCTGCTCCTCACCCTGCACGCCGTGCTTCATCTCGCCCGCGCCGCCTCGCTGGTGCTGGCCACGGAAGGAAGCTGGCTGCTTTCCCCGGACATCGGCATGGTCCTGGTCGCCGAGGCCCTGCTGCACACGATCGGCCTCGCCTTCCTGTTCCTGGCGATGACCAGGGAGCGCGCGGAGCGGCAGGCGCTGGAGCCGTTGCGGCGCCTCGCCCTGTCCGACGGGCTGACCGGCCTCGCCAACCGGCGCCGCCTCGACGAGACCCTGGCGCGGGCGGTGCGGGAGAACGACCGGATGGCGCTGCTGATGGTCGATGTCGATCACTTCAAGGCCTTCAACGACACCTATGGCCACCAGCCCGGCGACGATTGCCTGCGCGCCATCGGCAAGGCGTTGGGCCTGTCCGTCCGGCTTCCCGGCGAGATGGCCGCGCGCTATGGCGGGGAGGAATTCATCCTGCTGCTGCCCGGGGCCGACGAGGCCGCGGCCCTGGCCCGGGCGGAGGATATCCATGCCCGGATCGCCGCCCTGTCCCTTGATCACATCTACGCACAGCTCCACCGTAAGGCGAA
>NZ_BDLP01000056.1:0-17837 GCF_001950415.1 Roseomonas sp. TAS13 | reverse complement strand
GCGGCCACGGCGTCGGCGCGGCGGCGCGACAGGCCCATGTTGTACTGCGGCGTGCCGGAGCGGTCGGCGTGGCCGGCCACCTCGATGCGGGTCGAACCCGTGCTACGCGCGTTCTGCGCCGCCTCGGCGATGATCTGCCGGGCACGGTCCGTCAGGTTGTAACGGTCCCAGTCGAAGAACACGAGGTAGGTGCGGGCGGCGGTCTGGGTCGGCGCCGGGGTGGGGGCCAAGGCGGCCACGGGCGCCGGCGGGGTCCACAGCGCGTAGCGCAGGCCCAGCATCGCGGAGTGGTTGAAGTTGTCGTACTTGATGTCGTAGGTGCGGTCGATCGAACGGCCGGCCGCGCTGGCTGTGACGGTGGTGGAGAGCCTGTTCGAGAGCGTGCCGAAGAAGCGGTACTCGGCCGTCACGGCGAGGCCGGGCACGGCGCGGACCGGGAAGGCCAGGCCGGCCATGGCCTGGTAGGCGAAGTCGCCATCCGTGTCGTCGCTGCGGACCTGGGCCCTGGCATTCAGGTCGCTGGTGTTGAGGTTGATCTGGGGGATGGCGTTGGCCGGCAGCTGCGCCCGCTGTTCCGCCGTCAGGTTGGCGAGGAAGCGGCTTTGCAGCTCGCTGTTGACACGGCTGACGACGCGGTCCGCCAGCCCGGCGGGCGCCGTGGCGTCGATGGAGCCGGACAGGCCGCGATGGCTGGTCCAGGCATAGCCGACGCCGACGCCGATATAGGGCATCAGGGCGCTGGACGAGATGCCGTAGCTGCTCAGGTCGAAATCGTAATAGGCATTCGCCATGATGCCGTAGGTATCGGCGCTGCCCTTGGCGCGCGGCAGGCGGTAGCCGGCGATCGTGTAGCGGTCGAGTTCGTTGGAGCGGTAGTTGCCCTCGATCTCCAGCCGCAGCCCATTGCCGAAGCCCCAGCCGACGCTGCCCAGCCCGGCCCAGCCCAGGTTGAAATCCGTGCGGATCTCGCGCGACAGGCCGCTCTGGGCCAGGGTGCGGCCGATTGCGCCGCCGATATTGCCGCTGTTGGGGTCATGGAAGTTCAGGCCGGCGGCGCCGCCCAGATAGAGGCCGGTTACGGGCTGCGCCAGGGCGGCGCCGGGGGCCAGGAAAAGCGTCGAGCATAGAAGACGTCGCCAGAAGGCCATGAAGGCTCCCTTCAGCGGCATAGCCACTGGTTGGTTGTGATGCGGCAATTACAACCATGAAGGGATGTGTCTTTGAAATACACGCCTTGATAGAAAGCGTTAAGGAAACGACCCGCCGGGCATCTGTCACGGAGGAGTGATGCTTTCGGGGAACACCTTCCCCGACGGGGAAGGTGTTCCGGGACCGTTCAGACCACGCGCAGGAGGGGGCGCGCGGTGCGGGCCAGGCTCTGGTAGAGGCTGACATAGTCCTCCGCCATGCGGCGGGCGGTAAAGCGCTCCTCGAAGCGACGGCGGATTCGCGCGCGGGAGAGCTCCGGCAGACGCCGGATGGCGGCGACGGCCTCTTCCTCGTTCTGGACGATGAAGCCGGTGACCCCGTCCTCGATCACCTCCGGCACGGAGCCGTGGTTGTAGGCGATGACGGGGGTGCCGCAGGCCATGGCCTCGATCATCACCAGGCCGAAGGGCTCGGGCCAGTCGATCGGGACGAGGAGCGCCCGGGCGCCGGACAGGAAGTCCGGCTTCTGCCCGTCACAGATCTCGCCGATGAACTCGACATGCACCTGGGCGACCAGGGGCTCGATGTGCTGCGCATAGTATTCCGCGTCGGCCTTGTCGACCTTGGCGGCGATCTTCAGCGGCAGGCCGGCTTCGGCGGCGATGCGGATGGCGCGGTCCGGGCGCTTCTCCGGCGCGATGCGGCCGAGGAAGGCGAGGTAGCCGGGCTCCGCGTCACGTGGGGTGAGCAGGTCCTTCGGCAGGCCGTGGTGGATGGTGGCGGCCCAGCCGGCCTGGGGCAGCGGGGCACGCTGAGAGTCGGAGATCGAGACCACCGGCGCGTCCGGGAAGGCGTCGAAGATCGGGCCCAGCTCCGGCAGGTCGAGGCGGCCGTGCAGGGTCGTCCCCCAGGGCACCTCCTGCCGGCTGAACAGGGAGAAGGGCAGGTAGTCCAGGTGGAAGTGCAGCAGGTCGAACTCATGGGCGCGGCGCAGGACCTGTTCCAGCATCAGGGCATGGGGGGCCATGGGGTCGCGGACCGAGGGATCGAGGCGCAGGGCCTGGGGCCGCATGGGGACAAGCGTGGCGCTGGTCTGGGAATCGCCGCTGGCGAAGAGCGTCACGTCATGGCCCAGGGCCACCAGTTCCTCGGTCAGGAACGAGACGACACGCTCCGTGCCACCATAGCGCTTCGGCGGAACGGCTTCGTACAACGGGGCGATCTGCGCGATACGCATTCCGGTGGCTCTCCTTCTCGTGGCTTCAGGGACATCCTCCCTTCCGGATCCCGGACTGCCCCCCGTTTGTGTCCATTTCGGGGGTTTTTCGGGGGGCTTTCGTGGTGGCTCCCGCCCGGATGGTCCCCTCCGCGCCGCTGCCCGGGCAGGACCTGACCCCACCAACGATTTAACTGTGACCGGAATGGGGCAGCCGTACCAAAACTCCGCCAGAAACCAGGGCTGAACTCAGCGTTGTTAGTTTCACACCACGATCCGCTGGCGGGGTTCCCGTTGCTCCGGGTGCCCCGAACCGCGGGCAGGGAGGACGGGGTCCGAGACACGGTGTCGTGACCCGTTTCGGGAAGGGAGGCTTCATGGCCGATCTCCGAGTCATCAAGAACATGCAGGCGCCCCGGGGCACCTTTCCGGGGCCCTCCGCGGAGGCCGAGGCGGAGGGAACGGAGGCGCTGCTGCGCTACCAGACCCGGCCCATGGGCTTTCTGTTCCGCTACATCCGGAAACGCGGGCCGGCGCATGCCATGGTGCTGCTCTCGGTGGTGCTGGCCGTGGCCTGTTCCGTGGGCACGCAATACGCCATGAAGGGACTGGTGGACGCAATGTCCGGCGGGCCCGCCGCCATGGCGGCGGTCTGGGTGGCGCTGGCGATGCTGGGCGCGGTGATCGCCGCCGACAACCTGCTGTGGCGGGTGGGCGGCTGGATCTCCACCACCGCCTTCACGGGGGTGACGGGGGACCTGCGGAGCGACCTGTTCCGCCACCTCTCCGGCCATGCACCGGATTATTTCGTGGACCGTTCGCCGGGCGTACTGGCCAGCCGGATCAGCGCGACCTCGAACGCCGCCTGGACGGTGATCTCCACCTTCACGTGGAACACGCTGCCGCCGACCATCGCGGTGATCTTCTCGATCGCCCTGCTGGCCAGCGTGGACGTGTCCATGGCGCTGGTGATCGTGAGCATCGCCGGCGGGATGGCCTATCTGCTGACGCGGCTAGCGGCGAAGGGCAGGCCGCTGCACATGGACTATGCCGAGAAGGCCGCCGCCGTGGATGGCGAGCTGGTCGATGTCGTGCAGAACATGAACATCGTGCGGGCCTTCGGCTCCATCCTGCGGGAAAGGGCGCGCTTCGCCCGGCAGGTGCAGAGCGAGGTGAACGCCCGCAAGCGCAGCCTGCGCTACATCGAGAAGCTGCGGCTGGCCCATGCGGTGATGACCGCGGCGCTGACCATCGGGCTGTTGTTCTGGGCGATCAGCCTGTGGCAGGCCGGGCGGGCCAGCACGGGCGATGTGGTGATGATCTGCTCGCTGGGCTTCACCATCCTGCACGGGACGCGCGACCTGGCGGTGGCTCTGGTGGAGATGACCCAGCACGTGGCGCGGCTGTCCGAGGCGGTGTCCACCCTGCTGGTGCCGCATGCCCTGCCGGATGCCAAGGATGCAGGGCCGCTGCGGGTGCGCGGCGGGCGGATCGACTTCCACGACGTGCGCTTCTCCTATCCGGGGCGCGGGCCGGTGCTGCGGGGCTTCGACCTCGCCATCCAGCCGGGCGAGCGGATCGGGCTGGTCGGGCGCTCGGGCGCCGGCAAGTCCACCGTGCTGACGCTGTTGCAGCGCTTCACCAAGGCGCAGGGCGGGCAGGTGCTGATCGACGGGCAGGAGATCGGGGCGGTGACGCAGAAGAGCCTGTCCGACGCCATCGCGGTGGTGCCGCAGGACGTGTCGCTGTTCCAGCGCTCGATCCTGGAGAACATCCGCTACGGCAAGCCGGAGGCGACGGACGAGGAGGTGCTGGCGGCGGCCGAGGCGGCCAATTGCCGGGACTTCATCGAGGCGCTGCCGGAGGGCTTCGGCACCGAGGTCGGCCAGCGGGGCGTGCGGCTGTCCGGCGGGCAGAGGCAGCGGCTGGCGATCGCCCGGGCGTTGCTGAAGGACGCGCCGATCCTGTTGCTGGACGAGGCGACCTCCGCGCTGGACAGCGAGTCCGAGGTGGCGGTGCAGACCGCGCTGGAGCGGCTGATGCAGGGGCGGACGGTGATCGCCGTGGCGCACCGGCTGGCGACGCTGCAGAATTTCGACCGGATCGTGGTCATGGATGCCGGCAAGGTGGTCGAGCATGGCGCGCCGGACGTGCTGGCGCGGCAGGCGGGCATCTACCGCGACCTGCTGACCACCCAGGGCATGCTGGCCGCGGGGGCGCCGGCCGAGAAGGTCAGCGCCGCGGCCTGAGGCTGGGTGTGGCGATGATCGGCGCCCGCCTGCGGAGCCTGCGCCATCGGATGGAGGAGGGATGGGAGAAGATCCTTTCCTCCCCGGGCGGGCCGGGCAGGGTGGCCCGGGGGATCGGAGCCGGAGCCTTCGCGGCCATGTTGCCCGCCTTCGGGCTGCATCTCGTGCTGGCGGCCGTGCTGGGGTTCCTGCTGCGGGGCAGCATGGCAGCGGCGGGGGCGACCTGCGTGCTGCTGGGCAACCCGCTGACCCATGCCCTGCTGATCCCGACGGAATTCGCGCTGGGCCGCTTCGTGCTGCAACGTGAGGTCCACTCCCCGGTGCATTCCCCCGGCTTTGCCGGACACCTGCGGCTCGGCCACTGGCTGGAACTGGGGCTGCCCGCCTTGGAGGAACTGCTGGTGGGCGGCGTGCTGATCGGCATTCCGGTCGGGCTGGCCGCTTGGTTCGTGGCGCGCCGGGTGCTGTTGCGCCGGGCGGCGGCCCAGGGCGCTGGAGCCGTATCGCGGGGCTGACCTGCGTCGCCGGATGGATTCGGCAATGGACAGGGCGCGCGGGCGGGTGTAGAGGCCGCCCCTCACTCGCACCGATGGACGCGGGAGGCCCAGCCATGGGCCGCCCTACCGCGCGCCCCCGGTTCCTGGGGATGGAGTATCATGGCTAAGAAGATCGTCGGCTACATCAAGCTGCAGATCCCGGCCGGCAAGGCGAACCCGTCGCCGCCGGTCGGCCCCGCGCTGGGTCAGCGCGGCCTGAACATCATGCAGTTCGTCAAGGAGTTCAACGCGGCGACGCAGCAGATGGAGCCCGGCACCCCGACGCCGGTCGTCATCACCGCGTATTCCGACCGCACCTTCTCCTTCATCACGAAGACCCCGCCCAACACCTACTTCCTGCTGAAGGCGGCGAAGCTGGACAAGGGCTCGCAGACTCCCGGCAAGGGTGGCGCGGTGGGCCGCGTGACCAAGTCGCAGCTGCGCGAGATCGCGGCGGTGAAGATGAAGGACATGAACTGCCAGGACGTGGAGGCCGCGGTGAGCATGCTCGCCGGTTCCGCCCGTTCCATGGGCATGATCGTGGCGGAGGGCTGAACCGATGGCCGGCAAGCGTCTGAAGAAGCTCGTCGAGGGTCTGGACCTCGAGAAGTCCTACGCGCTGGAGGAGGCGATCCGCCTCGCCAAGGCGAATGCGACCGCCAAGTTCGACGAGACCGTCGAGATCTCGATGAACCTGGGCATCGACCCGCGCCATGCGGACCAGATGGTCCGTGGTGTGGTCGGCCTGCCGAACGGCACCGGCAAGACGGTGCGCGTGGGTGTCTTCGCCCGCGGTCCCAAGGCCGAGGAGGCCCAGGCGGCCGGTGCGGACGTGGTGGGCGCCGAGGACCTGGCCGAGCAGGTGCAGGCGGGCAACATCAATTTCGACCGCTGCATCGCGACCCCGGACATGATGGCCCTGGTGGGGCGCCTGGGTAAGATCCTGGGCCCGCGCGGCCTGATGCCGAACCCGAAGCTCGGCACCGTGACCATGGACGTCAAGGGCGCCGTGACGGCGGCCAAGGCGGGCCAGGTGGAGTTCCGCGCCGAGAAGGCCGGCATCGTGCATGCCGGCATCGGCAAGGCCTCCTTCGAGGAGGGCAAGCTGCTGGAGAACGCGCGCGCCTTCATCGATGCGATCCAGAAGGCCCGTCCGACGGGTGCCAAGGGAACCTATGTGAGGAAGGTCGCCCTGAGCTCCTCCATGGGCCCGGGCCTGAAGGTGGACGTGGCCTCGCTGGCCTCCGCCTAAGAGATACGCCTTCCTCTCGAAGGGGAGGGCGGACAGGGCGGGGCCTTCGGGACCCGCCCGAACCTGTCGGAAACCGTAGGTGGCCCATCCGGGCCTTGATGCGGCCAGGCCGCGCCAACGGTAGACGGGGCGTCAAATCGATCTGTTTCCCGGGGCCCGAGGGCACCGGGCAAGGCTCGGCTTGGCTTTCCGGCTTACTGGCAGGCGAAGAGGGTGCGGCGGGTGCCGTGCCCTCGCGTGAACCGCCGGAGCCCTTCCAAAAGGCTTTCCGGCTTTCGTTTGGAGACGGAGTTGGACCGTACGGAGAAGCGCGAGTTCGTCGCGACCCTCGCCGGCGTGTTCGCCGAGACCTCCTTCGTCCTGGTCGCCCAGAACAAGGGCATGACCGTGGCCGAGGTGAGCGAGCTGCGGCGTCGCATGCGCGGTGCGGGCGCGACCTACAAGGTCGCGAAGAACCGCCTGGCCGGCCTCGCCCTCGACGGAACCCGCTTCCAGGGCATCCAGCCGCTGCTGAAGGGTCCGACCGCGCTTGCGTGGTCGAAGGACCCGGTGGCCGTGGCGAAGACCGCCGTGGAATTCGCCAAGACGAACGATAAGTTCGTGATCCTGGGTGGTGCCCTCGGCACGCAGACCCTGGCCCTGGACGGGGTCAAGGCACTGGCCGAGCTGCCCTCCCTGGAAACGCTGCGTGCGCAGCTCGTGGGTCTCATCCAGACCCCGGCGACGCGCATCGCAGGCGTGCTGCAGGCTCCGGCCGGGCAGCTGGCGCGGGTGTTCGGGGCGTATGCCAAGAAGGACGAGGCGGAAGCCGCCTAACGCGTACCGGCCTGTCCGGTTGCCGCAAGGGCGCCGGGCGGGTCTTGCAAAGACCAAGCCAAGCCACTAGATCGAAGGACATACGAATATGGCTGATCTCGCCAAGCTGGTTGACGAGCTGTCGACCCTCACGGTTCTCGAGGCCGCTGAGCTTTCCAAGATGCTCGAGGAGAAGTGGGGCGTTTCCGCCGCTGCGCCGGTTGCCGTGGCTGCCGCCCCGGCCGTTGGTGGCGCCGCTGCCGCCCCTGCCGAGGAGCAGACCGAGTTCACCGTGACCCTGGCCTCCGCCGGCGACAAGAAGATCAACGTCATCAAGGAGATCCGCACGATCACCGGTCTCGGCCTGAAGGAGGCCAAGGATCTGGTCGAGGGCGCGCCGAAGGTGATCAAGGAGGCCGCGTCCAAGGACGAGGCCGAGAAGATCAAGAAGGTGCTCGAGGAGAACGGTGCCAAGGTTGAGGTCAAGTAAGACCTTTCAACCGGCACGCTGCCGGGGCTACGGTGCCGGCGGCGGACTGAGTATTTGAGCGGTAGGGGCGGAATTCCGAAGACAGTCGGAGTCCCGCCCTTGCCTGCGTTTCCCTGGACCAGTCCCTGTCGCGGGCTGGTCCTGGCAAACGCGGGGCACGACACAGGTGCACCCCGGCCGGGGGGAGGGGGCGTCCCAGGACGCCACCTTGGCCCCGGCCGGAGACAGAAGGAAGCAGGGCGCGCATGAACGCTATCGCAAAGTCGTTCGGGGGCAAGGGGCTGACTGGCCGGAAGCGCATCCGCAAATCCTTCGGGCGGCTGCCCGAAGTGGCGCCGATGCCGAACCTGATCGACGTGCAGCGGGCCTCCTACGAGGCCTTCCTCCAGATGGGCGTGGACCCGGATGTCCGGAGCCAGGCCGGGCTGCAGGAAGTGTTCAAGTCCGTGTTCCCGATCGACGATTTCGCGGGGCGCGGCCGGCTGGAGTTCGTGCAGTACGAGCTCGAGGAGCCGAAATACGATGTCGAGGAGTGCATGCAGCGCGGCCTGACCTTTGCCGCGCCGCTGAAGGTCCGCCTGCGCCTGATCGTCTGGGACATCGACGAGGACACCGGTTCCCGCTCCGTCCGCGACATCAAGGAGCAGGATGTCTACATGGGCGACATGCCGCTCATGACGGACAACGGCACCTTCATCATCAACGGCACCGAGCGCGTCATCGTCTCGCAGATGCACCGTTCGCCGGGCGTCTTCTTCGACCATGACAAGGGCAAGACGCATTCCAGCGGCAAGTACCTCTTCGCCGCGCGCGTGATCCCCTATCGCGGCTCCTGGCTCGACTTCGAGTTTGATGCCAAGGACATCTGCTATGTCCGCATCGACCGGAAGCGCAAGCTGCCGGCCTCGACGCTGCTCTATGCGCTGGATTCCTCGCGCACCGAGGCGCTGCGGGCCGAGCGGCAGGGCGACCTCGACTCTTCCGAGGTGCGGGGCATGGATGCCGAGGAGATCCTCGGCACCTTCTACGGCAAGGTGGTGTTCACGCGCGGCCCCAAGGGCTGGTCGCGTCCCTTCGTGCCGGAGAGCTTCCGCGGCGTGAAGCTGCTGGAGGATCTGGTCGACGCCGACAGCGGCAAGACGGTCGCGACGCGCGACACCAAGATGACGCCGCGCCTGGCCCGCAAGATCGCCGAGGAGGGGACCAGGGAGGTCCTGGTCGGCCGGGTGGACCTGATCGGCCGCTTCCTGTCCGATGACTTGGTGGACCTCAACACCGGCGAGATCCATGGCGAGGCCGGCGAGGAGCTGACCGAGGCGAAGCTGACCGCCATCGAGGATGCGGGCTATGACAGCCTGCCGACGCTGGCCATCGACCAGCAGGTCGGCCCCTGGATGCGCAACACGATCGCGGTGGACAAGGCCACCAACCGCGACGAGGCGCTGATGGACATCTATCGCGTCATGCGGCCGGGCGAGCCGCCGACGCCGGAGACGGCCGAGGCGCTGTTCCGTGGCCTGTTCTTCGATCCGGAGCGCTATGACCTCTCGGCCGTGGGCCGGGTGAAGATGAACATGCGCCTGGGCTTCAGCCTGCAGGACGTGCCCGACACGCAGCGGACGCTGCGCAAGCAGGACATCCTGGCGACGCTGAAGACCCTGCTGGAGCTGAAGGACGGCAAGGGCCAGATCGACGACATCGACAACCTCGGCAACCGCCGGGTGCGTTCGGTCGGCGAGCTGATGGAGAACCAGTACCGCGTCGGCCTGCTGCGGATGGAGCGCGCGATCAAGGAGCGGATGGGGTCGGTCGACATCGACACCGTGATGCCGCACGACCTGATCAACGCGAAGCCGGCGGCGGCGGCGGTGCGGGAGTTCTTCGGCTCCTCGCAGCTGTCGCAGTTCATGGACCAGACCAACCCGCTCTCCGAGGTGACGCACAAGCGCCGCCTGAGCGCGCTTGGCCCGGGCGGCCTGACGCGCGAGCGCGCGGGCTTCGAGGTGCGCGACGTGCACCCGACGCATTACGGCCGCATCTGCCCGATCGAGACGCCGGAAGGCCCGAATATCGGCCTGATCAACAGCCTCGCCACCTTCGCCAAGGTGAACAAGTACGGCTTCATCGAGACGCCGTACCAGATGGTGCAGGACGGCAAGATCGTCGGCGAGCCGCGCTACCTCTCCGCCATGGAGGAGGAGAAGCTCGTGGTCGCCCAGGCGGATGCCGAGGTGGACCGTGACACGGGCGAGTTCCGCTCCGAGCTGGTGAGCGTGCGCCAGAGCGGCGACTTCCGGCTGGTGAAGCCCGAGGAGGTGACGGCGATCGACGTGTCGCCGAAGCAGCTCGTCTCGGTGGCCGCGGCGCTGATCCCGTTCCTGGAGAACGACGACGCCAACCGCGCGCTCATGGGCTCGAACATGATGCGGCAGGCGGTGCCGCTGGTGAAGTCGGACGCGCCGCTGGTGGGCACGGGCATGGAGGCCGCGGTGGCGCGGGATTCCGGCGCGACCATCGTGGCCCGGCGCGACGGCGTCATCGACAGCATCGACGGCGCGCGCATCGTGGTGCGGGCGACGGCCGAGGACGGCACGACCAAGGGTGTGGACATCTACCGCCTGCGGAAGTTCCAGCGTTCCAACCAGAGCACCTGCATCAACCAGCGCCCGCTGGTGAAGGTGGGCGACCGGGTGCAGGCGGGCGACATCATCGCCGACGGCCCTTCCACGGAGCTGGGCGAGCTGGCGCTGGGCCGCAACGTCATGTGCGCCTTCATGCCCTGGAACGGCTACAACTTCGAGGACTCGATCCTCATCTCCGAGCGGATCGCGCGGGACGACGTGTTCACGTCGATCCATATCGACGAGTTCGAGGTGATGGCCCGCGACACCAAGCTGGGCCAGGAGGAGATCACCCGCGACATCCCGAATGTCGGCGAGGAGGCCCTGCGCAACCTCGACGAGGCGGGCATCGTCTATGTCGGTGCCGAGGTGAACCCGGGCGACATCCTGGTCGGCAAGGTGACGCCAAAGGGCGAGAGCCCGATGACGCCGGAGGAGAAGCTGCTCCGCGCCATCTTCGGCGAGAAGGCCTCCGATGTGCGCGACACCTCGCTGCGCCTGCCGCCAGGTGTCTCGGGCACGATCGTGGACGTGCGCGTCTTCTCCCGCCGCGGCGTGGACAAGGACGAGCGCGCCATGGCGATCGAGCGCGCCGAGATCGAGCGGCTGGCCAAGGACCGCGATGACGAGCGGGCCATCCAGGAGCGTTCGTTCCACTCGCGGCTGCGCGAGAAGCTGCTGAACCGCAAGGCGTCGGGCGGCTTCCGGGGCGTCAAGGCGGGCACGGTCATCACCGACGAGGTGCTGAACGAGTTCGCCAAGGTGACATGGCGCCAGATCGGCGTGGCCGACGACGCGGTGATGGCGGAGATCGAGGCGCTGAAGCGCGAGTTCGACGCCGCCGTGGAGCGCCTGCAGAAGCGCTTCGAGAGCAAGGTCGAGAAGCTGCAGCGCGGCGACGAGCTGCCGCCCGGCGTGATGAAGATGGTCAAGGTCTTCGTCGCGGTGAAGCGGAAGCTGCAGCCGGGCGACAAGATGGCCGGCCGCCACGGCAACAAGGGCGTGGTCTCCCGCGTCGTGCCGATCGAGGACATGCCGTTCCTCGAGGATGGACGCGCGGTGGATCTGGTGCTGAACCCGCTGGGCGTGCCGTCGCGCATGAACATCGGCCAGATCCTGGAGACGCATCTGGGCTGGGCCTGCGCCAACCTGGGCCGCCAGGTGGGCGAGCTGGTGGAGGACTATCGCCGGGCGGGTGCTGCGCGCGACGCGCTGGTCGCCAAGCTGCGCGAGGTCTATGGCGACGAGATCGTCGACGAGCAGGTCGCGGAGATGACCGAGGACCAGCTCATCGAGCTCGGCGACAACCTGTCGAAGGGCATTCCCATCGCGACGCCGGTCTTCGACGGTGCGCGCATCTCCGACATCGAGACGATGCTGGTGAAGGCGGGGATGCCGACCTCCGGGCAGATGCAGCTGATCGACGGGCGTTCGGGCGAGCCGTTCGAGCGCAAGACGACGGTCGGCTACATCTACATGCTGAAGCTGCACCACCTGGTGGACGACAAGATCCACGCCCGTTCCATCGGCCCCTACTCGCTCGTCACCCAGCAGCCGCTGGGTGGCAAGGCGCAGTTCGGCGGCCAGCGCTTCGGCGAGATGGAGGTCTGGGCGCTGGAAGCCTATGGCGCCGCCTATACGCTGCAGGAGATGCTGACGGTGAAGTCGGACGATGTGTCCGGCCGCACCAAGGTCTATGAGGCGATCGTCCGCGACCAGGACAGCTTCGAGGCCGGCATCCCCGAGAGCTTCAACGTTCTGACCAAGGAGCTGAAGAGCCTGGGCCTGAACGTGGACCTCGAGAACCGCGGCAACTGAGCCACTGAGAGGATCGCGCCGGCCCCCGCCAGCGGGGCCGGCCGCTGATTTCGCGGCGGCGCGCCCCCACCGCCGCAGGCTGGACGAGAAGGAAGGCCCATGAACGAGCTGATGAAGATCCTTGGCCAGACCGGCCAGGCTGTGAGCTTCGACCAGATCAAGATCACCATCGCGTCGCCGGAGCAGATCCGCTCCTGGTCCTATGGCGAGATCAAGAAGCCCGAGACGATCAACTACCGTACCTTCAAGCCCGAGCGGGACGGGCTGTTCTGCGCGCGCATCTTCGGTCCGATCAAGGACTACGAGTGCCTGTGCGGCAAGTACAAGCGGATGAAGTTCCGCGGCATCATCTGCGAGAAGTGCGGCGTCGAGGTGACGCTGGCCAAGGTGCGCCGCGAGCGCATGGGCCATATCGAGCTGGCCTCGCCGGTCGCGCATATCTGGTTCATGAAGTCGCTGCCCTCGCGCGTCGGCCTGATGGTCGACATGTCGCTGAAGGAGCTGGAGAAGGTCCTCTACTTCGAGTCCTATGTGGTGCTGGAGCCGGGTCTGACCGACCTCAAGCTGCACCAGCTCCTCACCGAGGACCAGTACCAGAACAAGATGGACGAGTTCGGCGAGGACGCCTTCTCCGTCGGCATCGGGGCCGAGGCGGTCAAGCAGATGCTGACCGGCATCGACCTGGGCAAGGAGAGCGCGACGCTGCGCGCCGAGCTGAAGGAGACCTCCTCCGAGGCCAAGCGCAAGAAGTACGTCAAGCGGCTGAAGCTGATCGAGAGCTTCGCCGAGGGCGGCGCGCGGCCGGAGTGGATGATCCTGGACGTGGTGCCGGTGATCCCGCCCGAGCTGCGCCCGCTGGTGCCGCTGGACGGTGGCCGCTTCGCCACCTCCGACCTGAATGACCTGTACCGCCGCGTCATCAACCGCAACAACCGCCTGAAGCGGCTGATCGAGCTGCGCGCCCCCGACATCATCGTGCGCAACGAGAAGCGCATGCTGCAGGAGGCGGTGGACGCGCTGTTCGACAACGGCCGGCGCGGGCGGGCGATCACGGGCGCCAACAAGCGGCCGTTGAAGTCGCTCTCCGACATGCTGAAGGGCAAGCAGGGCCGGTTCCGGCAGAACCTGCTGGGCAAGCGCGTCGACTATTCCGGCCGTTCGGTGATCGTGGTGGGTCCCGAGCTGAAGCTGCACCAGTGCGGCCTGCCGAAGAAGATGGCGCTGGAGCTGTTCAAGCCCTTCATCTACTCGAAGCTCGAGAAGTACGGCCACGCCACCACCATCAAGGCCGCCAAGCGGATGGTGGAGAAGGAGCGTCCCGAGGTGTGGGACATCCTGGAGGAGGTGATCCGCGAGCATCCGGTGATGCTGAACCGGGCGCCGACGCTGCACCGCCTGGGCATCCAGGCCTTCGAGCCGACGCTGGTCGAGGGCAAGGCGATCCAGCTGCACCCGCTGGTCTGCACCGCCTTCAACGCCGACTTCGACGGCGACCAGATGGCCGTGCACGTGCCGCTGAGCCTGGAGGCCCAGCTGGAAGCGCGCGTGCTGATGATGTCCACCAACAACATCCTCAGCCCCGCCAACGGCAAGCCGATCATCGTGCCGTCGCAGGACATCGTGCTCGGCATCTACTACCTGAGCCTGGAAACGCCGGAGTTCCGTGCCTCGGCCGACAAGGCCGAGTATGACGCGGACGGGCGGCTGGCGAAGGCCGGCCCGCCGGTCTTCGCCGACCTGGGCGAGCTGGAGCAGGCCCTGGCGGCCGGCAGCATCACGCTGCACACCAAGATCCTGGCGCGGCGCAAGACGATGCGCCCGGACGGGTCGGTGGTGAAGGAGCGGGTGGTGACCACGCCGGGCCGGATGATGATCGGCGCGCTGCTGCCGCTGCATCCCAGCCTGCCCTATGCGCTGGTGAACCGTCAGCTGACGAAGAAGAACGTCTCCGACGTGATCGACGCGGTGTACCGCCATTGCGGCCAGAAGGAGAGCGTGATCTTCGCCGACCGGCTGATGGGCCTGGGCTTCCGCAACGCGGCCAAGGCGGGCATCTCCTTCGGCAAGGACGACATGGTCATCCCCGACAGCAAGGGGGAGATGATCGACCGCACCAAGGCCGAGGTGAAGGAGTTCGAGCAGCAGTATCTCGACGGCCTGATCACCGCGGGCGAGCGCTACAACAAGGTGGTCGATGCCTGGTCGCGTGCCACCGAGGAGGTGGCGGGCGCCATGATGAAGGAGATCTCCAAGCAGGAGGTCGGCACGCCGACCAACTCGGTCTGGATGATGTCGCATTCCGGTGCCCGCGGTTCGCCGGCCCAGATGCGCCAGCTCGCCGGCATGCGCGGCCTGATGGCCAAGCCCTCGGGCGAGATCATCGAGCAGCCGATCATCGCGAACTTCAAGGAAGGCCTGTCGGTGCTGGAGTACTTCAACTCCACGCACGGCGCCCGCAAGGGCCTGGCCGACACCGCGCTGAAGACCGCGAACTCCGGCTACCTGACCCGCCGCCTGGTGGACGTGGCGCAGGACTGCATCATCGTGGACATCGATTGCGGGACCGAGCGCGGCATTACCGTGCGGGCCGTGATGGATGGCGGCGAGGTCGTCTCCTCGCTGTCCGAGCGGATCCTGGGCCGGACGGTGCAGCGCGAGATCGTGCATCCGGATACGGGCGAGGTTCTGGCCGAGCGGAACACGCTGGTCGAGGAGGCGCTCGCCGACCGGATCGAGAAGGCCGGGGTGGAGGAGGTCTATATCCGCTCCGTCCTGACCTGCGACAGCCGTTCGGGCGTCTGCGGCCACTGCTATGGCCGTGACCTGGCGCGCGGCACGCCGGTGAACGTGGGCGAGGCGGTCGGTGTGATCGCGGCCCAGTCGATCGGCGAGCCGGGCACGCAGCTGACCATGCGTACCTTCCACATCGGCGGCGCCGCCCAGCGCGGGGCGGAGCAGTCGGCGGTGGAGGCCACGACCGACGCCACGGTGCGGATCACCAACCTCTCGGTGGTGGAGAACAGCCAGGGCGCGCCGGTGGTGATGAGCCGCAACTGCGAGATCGTGCTCACGGACGGCCAGAACCGCGAGCGGGCGCGCTTCCGCGTGCCCTATGGCTCGCGCATCCTGGTGGCGGAGGGGGCGCAGGTCCAGCGCGGCCAGAAGCTGGCCGAGTGGGACCCCTTCACCCTGCCGATCATCACGGAGCGGGCCGGTTTCGTGGAATATGCCGACCTGATCGAGGGCATCACCCTGGTCGAGCGGCAGGACGAGGTGACCGGCCTCTCCTCCAAGGTGGTGGTGGACTACAAGGCCTCCTCCAAGGCCGACCTGCGCCCCCGCCTGATCCTGAAGGACGAGAAGGGCGGCGTGGTGAAGCTGCCGAACGGGGCCGAGGCGCGCTACTTCCTTTCGCCCGACACGATCCTGTCGGTGGACAATGGCGCGACGGTGCATGCCGGCGACGTCATCGCCCGCCTGCCGCGTGAATCCTCGAAGACCCGCGACATCACGGGCGGCCTGCCGCGCGTGGCGGAGCTGTTCGAGGCCCGCCGGCCGAAGGATGCCGCGATCATCAGCGACATCGACGGCCGGGTGGAATTCGGCAAGGATTACAAGGCGAAGCGCCGGATCATCGTGAAGCAGGACGTCCCCGACGGGGAGGCTCCGATCGAGCGCGAGTACCTGGTGCCGAAGGGCAAGCACGTCTCGGTGCAGGAGGGCGATTACGTCAAGGCCGGCGACCCGCTGGTGGACGGCCCCCGCGTGCCGCACGACATCCTGCGGGTGCTGGGTGTCGAGGCGCTGGCCAACTACCTCGTGAACGAGATCCAGGACGTCTATCGTCTCCAGGGCGTGAAGATCAACGACAAGCACATCGAGGTGATCGTTCGCCAGATGCTGCAGAAGGTCGAGATCCTGGAGCCGGGCGACACCACCTACCTGATCGGGGAGCAGGTGGACCGGATCGAGTTCGATATCGAGAACGAGCATCGCCTGCGGGCGAAGGAGCGGCCGGCCCGGGCGGAGCCGGTGCTGCAGGGCATCACCAAGGCGAGCCTGCAGACCAACTCCTTCATCTCCGCGGCCTCCTTCCAGGAGACCACCCGGGTGCTGACCGAGGCGGCGGTGGCCGGCAAGGTCGATACCCTGGCGGGCCTGAAGGAGAACGTGATCGTCGGCCGGCTGATCCCGGCGGGCACGGGCTCGGTGATGAACCGGCTGCGGGCGCTGGCCGCGCAGCGGGACAAGGGGCGCCTGCCGGCCTCGACTCCGGCTCTGACGGGCGGGAGCCAGGAAGCGGCCGAGTAGGGCCCGGGCAACCGCGTTCCATGCATGGCAGGGCCGGGACCTTCGGGTCCCGGCCCTGTCTGTTTCGGGGCGTTCTTGCTTGACTCTGGAGGGGGGGAGGGGTAGGTCTCCGCCCCTCGACGGGGCTCACGGGCCTCGAAGGTTTTGTTCTTGGACGACAGCTCTGCGCCGCCGAGGCTGCCCTGTGCTGGGGGCGAAGTTCGGGGGTGGGATGGTGGCCCGAGGGGTGCGAAGGATCGCGCTCTGTCGGGCCCGCTCGCATGGCGGGGCTGGCGGCCACTGGGACGGGTTCACGAAGGGGCGTCATGCCGACGATCAACCAGCTCATCGCCCAGGGGCGCGAGCCGAAGCCGAGCCGCAACAAGGTTCCTGCGCTGCAGGGCTGCCCGCAGAAGCGGGGTGTTTGCACTCGCGTCTACACCACCACGCCGAAGAAGCCGAACTCCGCGCTCCGTAAGGTGGCGAAGGTTCGCCTGACCAACGGCTACGAGGTGGTGAGCTACATCCCCGGCGAGGGGCACAACCTGCAGGAGCACTCCGTGGTCCTGATCCGTGGCGGCCGCGTGAAGGATCTTCCGGGCGTGCGCTACCACATCCTGCGCGGCGTGCTCGACACGCAGGGCATCGCGAAGCGTCGTCAGCGGCGTTCGCTCTACGGCGCGAAGCGTCCGAAGTAAGGGGCTGAGAGATGTCTCGTCGTCACAGCGCAGAAAAGCGCGAAGTCCTGCCGGACCCGAAGTTCGGCGACATCGTCCTCAGCCGTTTCATGAACGTGCTGATGTATGATGGCAAGAAGAGCACCGCCGAGGGCATCGTCTATGCGGCGATGGACACGCTGAAGCGCCGCGCCGGCGCCAATGCGGATCCCCTGCGCGTGTTCCATGAGGCGATGGATAACGTGAAGCCGGCCGTCGAGGTGCGTTCGCGCCGCGTCGGTGGTGCCACGTACCAGGTGCCGGTGGAGGTTCGTCCGGAGCGCCGTCAGGCCCTGGCGATCCGCTGGCTGATCGAGTCCGCGCGCAAGCGCGGCGAGAGCACGATGGAGGAGCGCCTCTCCGGCGAGCTGATGGACGCGGCCAACAACCGCGGCGCCGCCGTGAAGAAGCGTGAGGACACCCACCGGATGGCCGAAGCCAACAAGGCTTTCAGCCACTACCGCTGGTAACAGACACCCGATCTTTAGAGAGACACGACCATGGCGAAGGCGAAGTTCGAGCGGAACAAGCCGCACTGCAACATCGGCACGATCGGGCACGTTGACCACGGCAAGACATCGCTGACGGCGGCGATCACGAAGGTGCTGGCGAAGTCTGGTGGGGCGTCGTTCACGGCGTACGACCAGATCGACAAGGCGCCGGAGGAGCGTGCGCGCGGGATCACGATCTCGACGGCGCATGTGG
>NZ_BDLP01000055.1:0-18247 GCF_001950415.1 Roseomonas sp. TAS13 | reverse complement strand
CCCGCGCCAAGCCGTGGCCCAGACACTGGACGAGGCCCTGAACCGGGCGCCGGACCGGGATGCCGGGCCGGCCCCGGACCGCGCCGCGAACCAGACGGCCGGGTGACACGACGCGGGGTTCACATCCGCTCTTTGATGCCGCGCCGGATCAGCCACCAGTTCACCGGATAGGTTGTGGCGAAGCCCACCACCATGGCGCCCTGCATCATCAGCCAATAGGCCCAGGCGGAAGGCTCCAGCCCCGGCAGGGCCTGGGCCGCCAGCGCCATGACCGCGAACATGCCGGCCTGATAGGCCAGCAGGGACAGCGTATCGATCTTCACCGCCGCCACCAGCCCGTCCCGGAGCCCCAGCCCGCGCATCGGCGCGACGGCGAGGTACTGGAACAGGATGCCGAAGAGATAGGCCAGCACGAAGGAAAGCCCGAGTCGGCCGAACAGCAAGGAGCCGAACAGCGTCACCCCGACGGCGGCGGCCAGCCCTTCCGCCAGGATGTCGCCCAGCGCGCAGCCCGCCCCGCAATGCGTGGCGCCCTTGAACACCGCCTGCCACATCGGGCTTCGAGAGGCCCCGTGAGAGCCGTGCCGCATGGCGTGGTGGTCCATCGGGCGGTGTTCCGCCCGCGACCCGCCTGGGGAATGATGCGCGGCGGCCTCCCCGCCCCGGGCCTCTCCCTGCGGCCGCGCCCGCCCGAACCAGCCGTAGAAGACCAGCCCCAAGGGACCCCAGTAGAGCATGGTGAGCGGCCAGACCGCCTCCATCACCCCCATGGGCTGGCGCCGGCCGAGGAGCAGGATGTCCAAGAGGACCGCCAGCGCGGCCAGCACCGACAGGCCGATATGGAGTGCGGCGAGGGTATTCAGCCAGTCCGGGACCACGATGCCTCCTTGGCGTGCCGGAATCTGGCCGTTAGCTCCCACCCCCCAGGGGAAGGTTTCAGGAAGGTTTCAGGAAGGCTTCAGGAAGGTTCCGGGGAGGGTCGCGCGGGGTGGAGCCGCACGGGTGGCCCGGCTGCCCACGAAATGACCGATCTGGCCATGCCGGCGGCGTATGGGCGGCGGGAAGGGCGGGTTCAGTAGCCCTGGATCATCAGCGCCAGTTCCGCCAGACCCCAGGATGCCAGCAGGCCGAGCAGCCCGGCCATGACGGCCTCCTGGAACACCAGCGGCAAGGGGCGGCGGCGGGTCGCCGAGACACAGGGGGGAAGAGGCTGGGCCATGCCCCGATCATGCACGAACAAAACGTGAACACAATGGAAAAATGCCGGAAGGGCACCTGGCCTCCAGCCCGGTTCCCGGCTCCGGAAGCGGCGCCGGGCCGATGATGATGCGAAATATCGTGCTGCCGGCCAGGAACACGCACCGTCCCACTTTTCCGGCACGTGCCTTGCTGTACGCTCATACCATGGTCGCCAAAGCCTTCGACGAAATGAACGCTGACGGGGAGATCAGGCCGCCCTATGCGGGCCTGGCTCGCTACCTCGACAAGCACGGGCCCGGAGCCCTGGACGCCAAGAGACGGGAAGCCGAGGTGCTGTTCCGCCGCATCGGCGTCACCTTCGCCGTCTATTCGGACGGCGGCGACCCCGAGCGGCTGATCCCCTTCGACGTCCTGCCGCGCATCCTCGCCCGCGCCGAGTGGGACCGGCTGGCAGCCGGGCTGGAACAGCGGGTCAAGGCGCTGAACGCCTTCCTGCAGGACATCTACAACGGGCAGCGCATCCTGGAGGAAGGCGTGATCCCCTCCGCGCTGGTGCTGGAGAACGAGGGCTACCGGAAGGAGATGACGGGCTTCACCCCGCCCGCCGGGGTCTGGACGGTGATCTCCGGCATCGACCTCGTGCGCACCGGCCCGGACGCCTTCTTCGTACTGGAGGACAACTGCCGCATCCCCTCCGGCGTCTCCTACATGCTGGAGAACCGGGAGGCGATGATGCGCCTCCTGCCGCAGCTCTGCGCCGCGCACCGCATCGCGCCGGTGAGCCACTACCCCGAGGAGCTGCTGGAAACGCTCAAGGCCATCGCCCCGGAGGATGCCGGCGACAGCCCGACCGTGGTGGTTCTCACCCCCGGCCCCTACAACAGCGCCTATTACGAGCACTCCTTCCTGGCCGACGAGATGGGCGTGGAACTGGTCGAGGGCCACGACCTCTTCGTCAAGGACGACACGGTCTTCATGCGCACCACCGCCGGGCCGCAGCGGGTGGACGTGATCTACCGCCGCGTGGACGACGAGTGGATCGACCCCGAGGTCTTCCGCCCCGACAGCGCGCTGGGCGTGCCCGGGCTGATGCGCGCCTACCGTGCCGGCACGGTGGCGCTGGCCAACGCCCCCGGAGCCGGGGTGGCCGACGACAAGGCCGTCTATCCCTATGTGCCGGAGATGATCCGCTTCTACCTGAACGAGGAGCCGATCCTGCAGAACGTGCAGACCTTCATGTGCTCCCGCGACGATGACCGCGCCCATGTGCTGACCAACCTCGACAAGCTGGTGGTCAAGCTCGCCCGCGGCTCCGGTGGCTACGGCATGCTGGTCGGCCCGCATGCGACCGAGGCGGAGCGCGAGGAGTTCGCCGCGCGCATCCGCGCCCGGCCGGAGGACTACATCGCCCAGCCGACGCTCGCGCTGTCCACCGTGCCGACGGTGACGGAGGATGGCCAGCTCGCTCCCCGCCATGTCGATCTCCGCCCCTTCGTCCTGATGGGCAAGGAGGTCCGCATGGTGCCCGGCGGCCTGACCCGCGTGGCGCTGCGCGAAGGCTCGCTCGTGGTCAATTCCTCCCAGGGCGGTGGCACCAAGGACACCTGGGTGGTCGAGGACCGGATGGTGCAGCAGATGGGGCCGCGCGGCATGACCCAGTCGATGGGAGGCATGACGCAGTCCATGGCGCCGATGCCGCCGCTCTTCCCGCCGCCCGCGCCTCCGGGCGCGACGGAGGATCAGGCCTGATGCTCGCCCGCACCGCCGACAGCCTCTTCTGGCTGGCCCGCTACAACGAGCGCGCCGGCAACCTCGCCCGGGCGCTCGCCTCCAGCCTGCGCATGGCCTCGCTCACCACCATGGACGGGGAGGACGGCGAATGGCGGCACCTCCTCGTCGCCTCCGGCACCGACACCAGCTTTCGCGGCCGCTACGAGGAATGCTCCGGCCGCGCGGCGGTGGAGTGGCTCACCCTCGACACCGGCAACCCCTCCTCCATCGCCTCCTGCCTGGAGGCCGCCCGCCGCAACGCCCGCACCGTCCGCACGGCGCTGACCGTGGACATGTGGGAAGCGGTGAACGACACCTGGATCGCGCTGCACCGCCTGGGCTCGGACGCCGTGCAGGACGACCAGCTCCCCGGATTCCTGGACTGGGTGAAGTCCCGCACCCTGGCCTTCAACGGCGCCGCGGCGGACACCATGCTGCGCGACGACGCCTGGCGCTTCACCCATCTCGGCACCATGCTGGAACGCGCCGACAACACCGCGCGCCTGCTGGACACCCGCCACATCCTCTTCGGCCCGCAGCATCCGGAACACCACCTGCAATGCCAGGCGGTGCTGCGCTCGCTCTCCGCGCTGCGCGCCTACCAGTACATGTACCGCTCGCGGATCGAGCCTTCCCGCGTCGCCGAGCTCCTGCTGCTGCGGCGGGAGATGCCGCGCTCGCTGCGCTTCTGCTACATGCGGCTCGACCGTACGCTGGCGGATATCGAGGCGGAGGAGACGCTGATCTGCGGCGATTGCCGCACCATCTCCTCGGGCCTTCTCGCCCGCGTCAGCGGCAGGCCGGTCGCGGACATCCTGACGCCCGGACTGCACGGCTTCCTGACCGCGGCGATCAACGAGCACACCCGTCTCGGCGCCGAGATCAGCCGCTGCTTCCTCAACGGCTGATCCGGAAGGACGCGGGAGCATGACCTATTGCGTCGGGCTTTTCCTCCGCCAGGGGCTGGTCATGCTCTCGGACACCCGCACCAATGCGGGCGTCGATAACATCGCCACCTTCTGCAAGAACTACGCGGTCAGCGTGCCGGGGGAGCGCATGCTCTGCCTGCTTTCCTCCGGCAACCTCGCCATCACCCAGGCGGTCTGGAACCGGCTGCAGGAAGGCGTCTTCCTGGAGGGCCAGCGCCAGACCCTGCTCACCGTCTCCTCCATGTTCCAGGCGGTGCAGCTGGTCGGCGCCGCCGTCCGCGCCATCTACGCGACGGACGGGCCCAGCCTCTCGGCGCACCGGGTGGGCTTCTCCGTCTCCCTGATGCTGGGCGGGCAGATCGCGGGCGGCCCGATGCGGCTCTACCTCGTCTATGCCGCCGGCAACTTCGTCGAGGCCACGCCCGACACGCCCTTCCTGCAGATCGGCGAGACCAAGTACGGCAAACCCATGCTGGACCGGGTGCTGACGCACGAGACCGGACTGGTGGACGGCATCAAGCTGACCCTGATCAGCATGGACGACACGCTGCGCTCCAACCTCACCGTCGGCCTGCCGCTGGACCTGCTGGTCTATGCGGAAGGCAGCCTGCGGATCGGGCTGCAACGCCGGATCAACGAAGACGACCCCTATTTCCGTGCCCTGCGCGAGAACTGGTCCAGCCGCCTGCGGGACACCTATGCCAGCCTGCCGGTGCCGGACTGGCTTCCAACCGGCGAGCCGCCGCCCATCCCGAGCTGAGGCGCCACGAGGCTCCCCGGGCGCGCGGCAGCTTTTCTTCTTTGTTTCGCAACCACCGGCTGCTAGGGCGAAAGGTGATGACGCCCGCGAGCAGCCAGCCGACGCCTCCGCGCCGGCGACGAGACGCGGCGTTCCCGAGCGGTATGCCGCGGAGCGCCCATCACGCCAGGATCGAGGGACGATCCCTGGCCCCCCGAGGCAGCGGCCTGAAGGCCCGCGGTGCCCTGGCGCTCGCCAGCGGATTGCTGCTGGCCGCGCCGGCCGCCCAGGCGAGGCCGGCGGACAGCAAGCCGCCCCGGTCGGAACGCCCGGTGCGGGAAACCGGAGGCAGCCCGCGCGCCGCCTGCCTGTCGGCGGCACGGGAGGCGGAGGCCCGGAACGGCCTCCCTCAGGGCCTGCTGGTGGCAGTGGCGCTGGCGGAGTCCGGGCTGCACGCCTATGCGCTGAATATCGGCGGTCGCTCCTATTTTCCCGATACCTCCGAGGCCGCCCGGCGCCTCGTGGCCGGCGCCCGCCCCGGCCAGCCCATCATGGCCGGCTGCGTGCAGGTGAATGCCCGCGTCCATGCCGCGCGCTCCGACTGGCCGCTCGACCCGGCCCGCGCCACCGACTGGGCGGCCCGCCATTTGCGCGCCAAGTACGAGAGCACCGGCGACTGGGGTGATGCGATCCGGGCCTGGAACGGCGGCAGCCCCCGTACCCGGGACGAGCTGGTCTGCCGCGTCCAGGCGAAGCTGCAGGTGGCGAACCCGGCCTCCCGCCTGCTGGAGCGGGAGCAGTGCGGCACGCGTTTCGCCCGGGACCGCCGCAGCGGTGCGGCGCTGCTGGAGGTAGCCGAGGCGGGGGATCGCTGAACCCATGGCCGCCTTGCGGGAAGATTACGAAAACCACCAAGGATTTTCTCGCATAAAGTGTTAATCATGCCCTTCCAGACAACCTGGAATGGGCAAGATACCCGAATGCATGATTCCAGTTGGATCCTGTCGCTCTTCGGCGCCTTTGTGCTCGGCTGGCTGGCGCTGCTGGGTTTGCGTATCCGACGCCCTGTCACGCTGAAAGCCGATGGCCAGGGCAGCATGGTTTCCGGTGGCCGCCTGCGCACGACCGCGACGCCCTTCGACGATTCCGAGCCCCAGGGCACGCTTCTGGCCGACCATCTCGAACTGCCCGTCGTGCTGCACTATGCGCGCCCCTCCGGGGCCGTGGATGTGGTGGAAGCGCGGATCGGGCGGCTCTTCGGCCATCACGATGGCAAGGGCCTCCGGATCGGCAGCCTGCAGACCCTGCCCGACCAGCCGAAGGGCTTCCGCCGCAACCTGCAGTTCTACCGGCTGCGAGGGCTGGAGGACCCGGCCACCGGGGTGGTGATGGTCGGCGATGCCGACAAGGCACACTGGCTGGCGCAGAAGGCAGGGCTGCTGAAGCCTGCCCGGGAGGCGGCTGCGGTCCGGCCGGGATAGGGCCGCCTTCGCGCATCGCCGCCTCGTTCCGGCATCCCCACCGGGCGCGACCGCGCCCCGGCCCTCCCTTCCTCCTGGCATCGCCCGGCCCGCTGTGGCGTTGTCCCCTCTCTGCCAGGACGGGCCGCCGCGTGAATTCCCCACCCCACCCCGAAAGCTGGATGCGCGTTACCCCGCTGGGCCTCTATTGCGAGCCCGGCGATTTCCATATCGACCCGTCACGCCCCGTCCCCCGCGCGGTGGTCAGCCACGGCCATGCCGACCATGCGCGCCCCGGCCATGGTGCCGTGCTTGCCACACCGGAAACCTTGGCGATCATGGAATCCCGCTTCGGCGAGGGGAATGCGGGACGCGAGCAGCAGGCGCTGGGCTATGGCGAAGCCCTGACCCATCGCGGCGTGCGCGTCACCCTGGTCCCGGCCGGTCATGTGCTGGGCTCGGCGCAGATCGTGCTGGAATGGCAGGGCAGCCGCATCGTCGTCTCCGGCGACTACAAGCGCCGCCACGACCCGACCTGCGCGGGCTTCGAGCCGGTGACCTGCGACGTCTTCGTCACCGAGGCCACCTTCGCGCTGCCGGTCTTTCGCCATCCCGACGCCTCGCACGAGGTCGCCCGGCTGCTGAAGAGCCTCGCCCTCTTTCCGGAGCGCGCGCATGTCGTCGGTGCCTATGCGCTGGGCAAGACGCAGCGGATCATCGCCCTGCTGCGCCAGGCGGGCTACGACCGGCCCATCCACCTGCATGGCGCGCTGTGGAACCTCTGCGCCCTTTACGAGCGCCTTGGCATCCCGCTCGGCCCGCTGGAGCCGGTGCCCAAGGGGCTCAAGCGTGGCCATCCGCCGATCCTGGCCGGCGAGATCGTGCTGGCCCCTCCCTCGGCCGAGGCCACGCCCTGGTCGCGCCGCATGGCCGATCCGGTGACCTGCGCCGCCTCGGGCTGGATGACGGTGCGCCAGCGCGCCCGGCTGCGCGGCGTGGAACTGCCGCTGATCATCAGCGACCATGCCGACTGGGATGAATTGCTGGCCACCTGCGCCGAGGTCCAGGCCCCCGAGGTCTGGGTCACCCATGGGCGCGACGACGCGCTGATCCATGCCCTGTCGCTGCGCGGCGTGCGGGGTCGCGCCCTGCACCTGATCGGCCGCGAGGAGGATGACGACGCCCCGGAGGCTGCCCCGCCGGAGGAAGGCGCGCCGTTGGAAGGCGCCCCGGAAACGGTCCCGCCGGAGACAGCTCCACTGCCCGCGGGTGGCGGCTTCGGCACGGATGCCTCGCCCGGGGATGTGGCCCGATGAGCCTGCCCGCCTTCGCCGAGCTGCTGGAGCGCCTGGTCTTCACCCCGGGCCGTCTCGCCAAGCTCGCCCTGATCCGCCGCTGGTTCGACGAGCAGCCCGATCCCGAGCGCGGCGTCGGCCTCGCCGCCCTGACCGGGGAACTGGTCTTCAGCGCTGCCAAGCCCTCGGTGATCCGCGCCCTGGTGGCGGAGCGCACCGATCCCGTGCTCCTCGCCCTGTCGCAGGACTATGTCGGCGACTTCGCGGAGACGGTGGCGCTGATCTGGCCCGAAAGGCCCGGCACCAACGCGTCGCCGCCGATGCTGAGCGAGGTGGTGGAGGGGCTGGAGCTCGCCACCCGCGCCGAGGTGCCGCGCCTCATCGAGACCTGGCTCGACAGCCTCGACAGCAACGGGCGCTTCGCCCTGATCAAGCTCGTCACCGGCGCCCTGCGGGTCGGCGTCAGCGCCCGCCTCGCCCGCGTGGCGCTGGCCGAATGGGCCGGCCGGGGCGTGGAGGAGATCGAGGAGGTCTGGCACGGCGTCGCCCCGCCCTACATCCCGATCTTCCGCTGGCTGGAAGGGCGCGAGCCGAGGCCGGATCCTCGGGATGCCCCGGTCTTCCGCCCGCTGATGCTGGCCCATCCCCTGGAGGAGGCCGATCTCGGCGCCATCGAGGCCGCGCCGGAGGACTGGCGCGCCGAGTGGAAATGGGACGGCATCCGCGTGCAGCTCGCCGCCAGCCCAGGCGGCGTCCGGCTCTGGTCCCGCACCGGCGAGGATGTCTCGGGCGCCTTTCCGGAACTGCTGGAGGGCCTGCCTTTCCACGCCACGCTGGATGGCGAGCTGCTGGTGGTGCGCGACGGCGTCGTCGCCCCCTTCGCCGACCTGCAGCAGCGGCTGAACCGCAAGGTGATCACGCCGAAGATGCAGCGCGACTTCCCGGTCGCCGTGCGCCTCTACGACCTGCTCGTGGATGGCGCGGAGGACCTGCGCCCCCTGCCCTTCGCCACGCGGCGCGGCCGGCTGGAGGAATGGTTCACCCGGCACCGGCCGCCAGGGATGGACCTGTCGCCGCTGATCGCCTTCTCCTCCCTGCGCCACCTGGCCGAGCTACGCGAGGGCGCCCGCGCCGCCTCGATCGAGGGGCTGATGCTCAAGCGCGCCGACAGCCCCTATGTCGCCGGCCGCGTGAAGGGGCTGTGGTGGAAGTGGAAGCGCGCGCCGCTCACCGTGGATGCCGTGCTGATGTATGCCCAGCGCGGGCATGGCAAGCGGTCGAGCTACTATTCGGACTACACCTTCGGCCTCTGGCGCGCCGCGGAGGACGGGACGGAGGAGCTGGTGCCCGTCGGCAAGGCCTATTCCGGCTACACGGACCAGGAACTGGTCTGGCTCGACCGCTGGATCCGCGAACACACCACCGGACGCTTCGGCCCGGTGCGGGAGGTGGAGAAGGCGCTCGTGCTGGAGGTCATCTTCGACGCCGCGCAGCTTTCGGGCCGCCACCGTTCCGGCGTCGCCATGCGCTTCCCCCGCATCGCCCGCATCCGGCGCGACAAGCCGGCCGTGGAGGCGGACCGGCTGGAAACGCTGCTGGCCATGGTGGAGAACCGGACCGAGACGGTGGACTGATCCTCGCCGTGCGCTGGCGAAGCCGGGGCGTACCAGGGCGCCAGCAGGGGCTCCGGCACGCGGCCCAGGCGGATGCGGCTCAGCGCAACCCGCTCTTCTTCTCCACCACCAGCGGCACGCGCGTGCCGGTGGGCGGGTTCAGAGCCGCCGTCCCCTCGATATCATCGTCGCGGCGTTCTTCCCGCCCCGTCGGCGCGCCCAGGTCGGCGGGGTCCGGCGTCCCGGCGGTGGCGGCGGCCAGGGCGGCCATTTCCGCCGGCGAGAGGCCGCCCGTTTCGCCCTGCGGCACGTAGTCCTGCCAGCCCGCGCCTCGCCACTCGCGGCGGCGGTCCTCCAGGTCCGCCGCGCCATGGTCACGCAACACCGCCATGGCATGGTCGGCCTCCGCATCCTCCAGCTCGGCGGTGAGCACGATGCCGCCACGGCGGATTCCCTCCGAATAGGCGTGGCGCTCCTCGTCCGGCATGAAGAGATGGCGCAGCGAGGCCCAGAAGCCTTCCTCCTCCGCCGCATCCGCCCCGTCGGCGGCGTGCACGGCGATGCGGCGGCGGTCCAGCCCGTCCTGCTGCACCAGATGCTCGATGACCAGTTCGACATCCTCACGCCGGTCGAACAATCCCGACACGATACGGGCCATGCTGGTGTCTCCCCTGGGGCATTTCCCGGCGGTCCGGGCGTTCCGGCCGGAGGCGCGGGCGATGTTCCCCGCGCGGCCCCGTGCCACATGCCGGGGGAAACGGCCGGCCCGCGCCGTCAGTTGCGGCCCATGATCACGGCATGGCGGCCGGATGGCGGGAGCGCCTGCCATATCCGCGAACGGCGCCTGCCATATCCCATGGGGGCCTTGCCCCGGGGCGGGGCCGATGCGAATGTCCGCGCCACCCTCCCGCCCTCCCGGCAGGCCGCGGCCCTGCGCCGTGCCCCGCCCCAGGGCGGCCCGAACCCGCTGCCGGAGAGGATCCGCAATGGCCAAGATCAAGGTGAAGAACCCCGTCGTCGAGCTCGACGGGGATGAGATGACCCGCATCATCTGGGGGTTCATCAAGGACCGCCTGATCCTCCCCTATCTCGATATCGACCTGAAGTACTACGACCTCGGCATCGAGTACCGCGATCAGACCGACGATCAGGTGACGGTGGACGCCGCCAACGCCATCAAGCAGTACGGCGTCGGTGTGAAGTGCGCGACCATCACCCCGGACGAGGCGCGGGTGAAGGAGTTCGGCCTGAAGAAGATGTGGAAGTCCCCGAACGGGACCATCCGCAACATCCTCGACGGCACCATCTTCCGCGAGCCGATCATCTGCCAGAACGTGCCCCGCCTGGTGCCGCACTGGAGCAAGCCGATCGTGGTCGGCCGCCATGCCTATGGCGACATCTACCGCGCCGTCGAGATGAAGGTGCCCGGCCCCGGCAAGGTCACCATGACCTACACGCCCGAGGGCGGCCAGCCGCAGGAGATCGGCGACTTCCCGTTCAAGGGAACGGGCGTCGCGATGATGCAGCACAACCTCGGCTCCTCGATCGAGGGCTTCGCCCGCGCCTCCTTCAACTACGGCCTGGCGCGCAACTTCCCGGTCTATCTCTCGACCAAGAACACGATCCTGAAGGCCTATGACGGCACCTTCAAGGACACGTTCCAGACGATCTTCGAGAACGAGTTCAAGGCCGAGTTCGATAAGCGCGGCCTGACCTACGAGCACCGGCTGATCGACGACATGGTGGCCGCCGCGCTGAAGTGGGAAGGCGGCTATGTCTGGGCCTGCAAGAACTACGACGGCGACGTGGAGTCCGACATCGTGGCGCAGGGCTTCGGCTCGCTCGGCCTGATGACCTCGGTGCTGCTGGCGCCGGACGGCAACACCGTGGAATCCGAGGCCGCGCACGGCACGGTGACGCGCCATTTCCGCGAGCACCAGAAGGGCCGCGACACCTCCACCAACCCGATCGCCTCGATCTTCGCCTGGACGCGCGGCCTCGCCTATCGCGGCCGCTTCGACGGCACGCAGGACCTGGTGGACTTCGCCAACGCGCTGGAGCAGGTCTGCATCGAGACGGTGGAATCGGGCCACATGACCAAGGACCTCGCCATCCTGATCGGCAAGGACCAGCCCTGGCTGAACACCCAGGCCTTCCTCGCCAAGCTGGACGAGAACCTGAAGAAGAAGATGGGCTGATCCGGCCCCTCCTCGCCGGAACAGAAAGGGCGGGCGCCTCCGGGTGCCCGCCCTTTTCCGTTTCCGGGGCGGCTGCCGGGCGGGATGAAGCCTTCTTCCATCGCGTGACCGGGGCGCCCGCGCGGAAGGCGGTCCGCCACGAGGCGGGCGGGACGGGATCGGCGCTCCTCCTCCCCTGGCATGGCGGCTCTCGCCTCACAATCGGCTTAGAATCGCTCCCCTTTCCCGCCCTCGCCCGATCCCGCGGCAACAGGACGTGCCGCCAGCCGTTCATGCCCTGACGGCGCGGCCGCTCCATCGGGCCCGCGGCAGGCATCCTCGTCGGCCACGCCCTGCATCCGCGCCCCTTCCGGAAAGGACGACCAGTTCATGAGCACGAACGGCCACGATCCCTATGCGATGCGCGATCCACGCCAGCAGTATCCGCGCCCGCCCTTCCCGAAGCAGCCGCAGAACGCGCCCGGCGAGCTCCACCGCATGGAACCGATGCCCGACCATGGCGAGAACAGCTATCGCGGCAGCGGCCGCCTGCCGAACCGCAAGGCGCTGATCACCGGTGCCGATTCCGGCATCGGTCGCGCCGCTGCCATCGCCTTCGCGCGCGAGGGTGCCGATGTCGCCCTGGGCTACCTGCCCAGCGAGGAAACGGATGCGCGCGAGGTGGCGAAGCAGATCGAGGCCGCCGGCCGCAAGGCCGTCCTCCTGCCGGGGGACGTGTCCGACGAATCCTTCTGCGAGAAGCTGGTGTCCGATGCCGTCGCGCAGCTCGGCGGGCTGGACATCCTGGTCAACAATGCCGGCAAGCAGACCGCGGTGAAGGCCATCGCCGACCTGCCCACCGAGCAGTTCGACGCGACCTTCAAGACCAACGTCTATGCGATGTTCTGGATCACCAAGGCAGCCCTGCCGCACATGCCGCCCGGGGCCGCCATCATCAACACGACCTCGATCCAGGCGATGAACCCCTCTCCTGCACTGCTGGACTACGCCCCCACCAAGGCCGCGATCATGAACTTCACCAAGGCCCTGGCGAAGCAGGTGGCCGAGAAGGGCATCCGCGTGAATGCCGTGGCCCCCGGCCCCTTCTGGACGCCGCTGCAACCCTCCGGCGGCCAGCCGCAGGAGAAGATCGAGGAGTTCGGCGGCCAGACCGTCTTCGGCCGCCCCGGCCAGCCCGCGGAGCTCGCCCCCGCCTATGTGCTCCTGGCCTCGCAGGAAGGCAGCTTCATGACCGGCGAGGTGATCGGCGCCACGGGCGGCAGCACGCCGTTCTGATCCGGGCTGCCCCGAAGGGCCACCCCGGAGGGCCGCCGCCGGTCGCGGCGACCCTCCGGAGGCATCGCCGCTGCCGTCGCGATCTTCCGGATGCAGCCGGCGGCGTCGCCAACGGGGAAGAACCGCCGCCCCGCCCCCTTTCCTCCCTGTCAAAGCGTGGCACTGTGCGCGTCTTGCGCCGCCCGGCCGGGCGGCCCTTCCGAGCCCAGGATGATTGCCCCATGAAGCGCCGCGACCTCGCTTCCGCCTCCCTTGCCCTTCTGGGTTCCCCGCTCCTCGCCCGCCATGCCCTGGCCCAGGGGGCTGCTGGCTCCGGCGAGGGCAAGCCGCTGGTCATGGCCATCGGCGGCGCGATCAACTCGATCGACCCGCATTTCTTCTCCGCCACGCCCAACCACACCGTCGCGAACCACATCTTCAGCCGCCTGATGGAACGCGACCGCAAGGGCAACCCGGTCCCCGGTCTGGCCCTGTCCTGGACGCCGGTCTCGGAGACCGAGTGGGAGTTCAAGCTCCGCCCTGGAGTGAAGTGGCATGACGGGCGGGATTTCACGGCCGACGACGCGATCTTCACCTTCGCCCGCGCCCGGGACGTGCCCAACAGTCCCGGTGGCCTGGGCCCCTATCTCTCCTCCATCGCCGAGGCGAAGGCGCCAGACCCGCTGACGCTGCGCGTCACCACCAGGGGTCCGGCACCGCTCCTGCCGCGCCAGTTGCAGCAGGTCCATATCGTTTCCCGCCATGTCGGGGAGGGCGCGACCACGGACCAGTACAACAGCGGCAAGGCCGCCATCGGCACCGGTCCCTACAAGTTCGTCCGCTACGTGCCCGGGGACCGGCTGGAGCTGGTGCGCAACGAGGAATACTGGGGCCCGAAGCCGGAATGGACCCAGGTGACCCTGCGGCAGATCACCAATCCCGGCGCCCGCGTCGCGGCGCTGCTGTCGGGCGATGTCGGCATCATCGACACGCCGCCGGCCAGCGACCTGCCGCGCCTGCGCAACTCGCCCCAGGTGACGGTGGAAACGGCGCCCGGCCTGCGTCTGATCTACCTGGGCCCCGACTTCTCCCACGCCACCAACCCGCCCGAGGTGACGACCAAGGACGGCAAGCCCTTCGAGAAGAGCCCGCTCCTCGACCTGCGGGTGCGGCGGGCGCTGAACATCGCCATCAACCGCCAGGCCCTGGCCGAGCGGGTGATGCAGGGCATGGCTGCCCCCACCGGGCAATGGATGCCGCAGGGCAGCTTCGGCTACGCTCCCGGCGTGCCGGTGCCGCCCTATGCGCCGGACGAGGCGCGGAAGCTGCTGGCCGAGGCTGGCTTCCCCGAGGGCTTCCGCATCGCCCTGCGCACGCCCAACGACCGCTACCCGAACGATGCCGAAACGGCGCAGGCGGTGGCGCAGATGTGGACGCGGATCGGGGTGCAGACCCGCATCGAGGCCATGCCCTGGAGCGCCTATGTCCCCCGCGCCACGCGGCAGGAATACTCCATGTGCCTTTGGGGCTGGTCGAGCAGCACCGGCGAGGGCAGCAACGTCATGAACAGCGTGCTCAGCACCTACAACAAGGAGAAGGGCCGCGGCTCCTCCAATGACGGCCGCTACTCCAATCCGGAGTTCGACGCCCTGACCGATGCGGCGCTGTCCACCATCGACGACACGAAGCGTGAGGTCCTGATCCAGAAGGGCGTGGCCATGGCGATGGGCGACGTGGCGCTGATCCCGCTCTTCATCCTCACCTATGCCTGGGCGACGCTGAAAGGCCTGGCCTATGCGGCCGGGTCCAGCGAGATGACCCTGGCCATGGATGTGCGCTCCGCCTGATCGACAGGGAGGGGCCTCTCGGCCCCTGCCCTCTTCTTGGTGCTGATTTTCGATTGCAAATCACAGCAAATACACAACCTGTGATTTATTTTATCGCAGTTTGATGCCCGCCCACCTGTTCATGCGCTTTTTTGATCCTGTCTTGTAAAATAAAGCTAACATCGTAACATCGGCTCCGGGGGAAGGATCAAAAGCATGAACTCTTCGCTGTTGCTGGTCGCCGTCCACTTCTTGCCGGAAATTTCCCGTGCCGTGGCACACGCCCAAGGGAGCGAGACAGCACGCCAGGTGACGCGCGTGGTCCGCGCCGTCGCCGGCACGCGCAATCCTTTCCTGGCGCTGCGAAGGATCGAGGCCGATATGGGCCGGGCCGCCGCCCTGCGGATCCGCCTCGCCTCGATCGCCTGCGACCGCGAGATCGCTCTCGCCGAGAGTCGTCACCGGGCCCGGAAGGGACAGGCCGACACGCGCCATTCCTTCCCGGGCCGTGCCCATGCCGTCGGGCTGGCGCTGACCCTCGGCGCCGGCTTCCTGTCGATCTTCGCGCTCGGCCTCGGGCGGAGCCAGGCGGCGCTCGCCGCCCCGCGCCTGGCCGGGCCTGTCGCCAGCAGCCTGCTGCTCGCCGCCATGCTGATCGCCGCCCTCGGGATCACGACGCATCCCGATGGTTCCGAGGAGATGGCGGTGCTCGCCCCGGCATCACAACCGGCCGACGCGCTGATCCTGCAATCGGAGCCGGCGCCGAAGGCCGAGATCATGCGCCCGGCCTGATCCGGCCCGCCGCGCCATCCACCGGGCGGCTCCACGATACCGGGCAGCTTGTCGCCACCGGCATCCACGCAACGAAACTTGTCTCCCTCCGTATCGACGGATGAGCCAGGGCGGTATTGTCCGCGCGGCGGCCTTTCCCGTCGTCGGCCCCGCCGCCGGGCCACCCGGATCTGGAGTAGCTTCATGCGCGTGATTGTCGTCGGGGCTGGCATCCTGGGCTCCAGCCTGGCCTATCACGCGGCGCGCGAGGGTGCCGAGGTGATCCTCCTCGACCCCATGGTGGAGGGCCGCGCCACCGCGGCGGGCGCCGGCATCATCTGCCCCTGGGCCAGCCGCGTCACCGATCCGGACTGGTACCGGCTCTCGGGCGGCGGGGCACGCTACTATCCCGCGCTGGTGGAGCGGCTGGCCGAGGATGGTGAGACCCAGCTCAGCTATCGCCGCGTCGGCGCGCTCTGCGTGCCCGGCGACGAGGGCGGCCTGGACGAGGCCGAGGCCCGCACCCGCATCCGCGCCGAGGACGCCCCGGAAGCGGGAGAGATCACCCGCCTGATGCCGGACGAGGCACGCGCCCTCTTTCCGCCACTGCGCCCTGGCCTCGCCGCCCTGCATGTCGGCGGCGCGGCGCGGGTGGATGGCCGGCTGCTCGCCACCGCCATGCTGCGCGCCGCGGAACGGCACGGGGCGCAGATCCACCGCTTTCCCGTGGCGGCGCTCCAGGCCCGGGACGGTGCCGTGCGCGGCGTGACGCTGGAGAACGGCATGGCGCTGGAGGCAGACGAGACCGTGCTCGCCGCCGGGGCCTGGGCGCCGCCGCTGCTGGCCCCGCTGGGGCTGGAGTTGGCGGTGCAGCCGCAGCGCGGCCAGATCCTGCACCTGCGCCTGCCGGGGGTGGACACGCGGCACTGGCCGGTGCTGCTGCCGATGAGCAGCCATTACCTGCTGGCCTTCGACGACAGCCGCGTGGTGGTCGGCGCGACGCGCGAGACCGGCTCGGGCTTCGACCACCGCTTCACCGCCGCCGGCATCCGGCAGGTGCTGGACAATGCGCTGGGCGTCGCTCCCGGCCTCGCCGACGCCACCTTGCACGAGATGCGGATCGGCTTCCGCCCCATGGGGCCGGATATCCGTCCCCTGCTTGGCCGGGCGGCGGGGCTGGAGGGCCTCGTCATCGCCAACGGGCTCGGCGCGGGCGGGCTGACCATGGGCCCCTATGCCGGCGCCCTGCTGGCGCAGCTCGTCCTGACCGGCCGGACGGAGATCCCGCTGGAGCCCTACGACCCGCTGCGTCGCTGATCCCGCCCCGGCGTCCCGGTCCGGTGGGGAAACCCGCCTCGCCGGCCTCGCGTTTCCTTGGCTGCAAGGCTGGGAGAACCCGCAGATGATCGACGAGAAGTTCGCCAACCGTGAGGACCGCCCCTTCCCCACGGACGACCCGATCCAGCAGGACCCGACGATCCGCCGTCAGGCCCATGGCCGCAAGGCCGCGAAGCGTGGCGACGATCCCGCTGCCGGCACCGCCGCCGAGCCGGTCTCGCCGGGCGAGTACCAGGCCGGGGATACCAGCGAGCTGGCCCAGGCTCTCGGCGGCCCGGTGGACATCTCGCCCATCCGCGGCCGCCGGATGATCGAGCGCGAAGAGGAGTAGTCCCCTACAGGCCCCGTTCCGCCCGCCAGAGCAGCCAGGGTGTGAGTTCCGGCACGCGCTTCGGCGCGGCGGCAGGGCCGGCCAACCGCAGCCGCACCTCCGGCCCGTCCGGGATGCGGAGGCTCACCCCCAGGTCCAGCATCCGCCGCGTCAGGTCGATCTCACCCCCCAGGCCCAGCAGCAGGTCCGTGGCCGAGACCTCGCCCGACACGATCCGGGCGCGCCCGTCCTGCAACCGCAGGGCCATGGTCAGACGGCTGAAGGGCGTCTCACCCCCGGCCAGTGCCTGACGCAGCCTCGCCTCCGCCTGGGCGCCCGGGGCCCTGGCCGCCTGAAGGGCCGCCTCGCCATCGATCCCCAGCAGCACCCCCTGGCGCAGTTCCAGGCTGCCCTCGCCGCCCAGCGTGGCCAGCATCGCCGAGGGGCTGCGGCCCTGGGCGGACAGGCGGAAGACCGCATCCCCCATCCCGTCCCGCAGGTCGAGCGGCCAGCCCGTCAGCGTCCCTTCCAGCGTGGTGCCGGCGACCCGCCCCTGGAGCTCCACCTGCGGCACATCCTCCGCCGCATGCAGCACCAGCCGGCCCGAGGCATCGCCGCCCCGCAGCCGGCCGCGCGCGACATCGACTTCCAGCAGGCCGTCCAGCAGCCGCACCGTGCTCTCGCTGTCCTCCAACAGGGGGCCGCCCCAGGGACCGATCCGGCCGGCGGCCACGGCCACATCCAGGTCCAGCAGCCGCAGAGGGTCCAGCGGCAGCGGCCGCGCATCTAGCACCGGCGCCGGCAAAGGCAGATCCTCCGCCACAAGGCGACCTGTCAGGCGCGGGCGGATGGCCCCCGCCTCGCCACCCGCGAGGGCCAGGGAAAGCTGCCCGCCCGTGCGCAGGGTGCCCGCCACCAGGTCGAAGCGGTCGCTCGACACGCCCTGTGGCCCGGCGGTGAAATTCGCGATCAGCGACATAGAGCCCTGGCCCAGCCAGCCCTCCGCGCCCTCCCAGCCGGTGAGGTCGCGCACCAGCCGTGGCACCCCGGGATGCCGCAGGGTGACATAGCCGGCCAGCTTCCGCTCCGGCAGGTCCAGCACCCCGCTGCTGTCCAGCCGCAGGTCGGACCAGTCGCCCTCCAGCCGCAGGCCCAGCGCATCCAGCGGGCCGCCGCCGGAAAGGCGCAGCGTCAGCGGCGCCCCGGCCAGCCGCGTCCCATCCGGCCAGCTGCCGGGCAGCGCCGCGAAGAGCGGGCGCGGGTCCGGCGCCGCCACCTCCAGCATCAGGTCCGACAGGCGCGGCTGCGCGCCCAGCATCGCCACGCCGGAGGCCGTGACATCCGCCCCCGCCACCCGGCCGGTGAACTGGCGCAAGGTCAGCCGCCCGGCCTCCAGCGCCGCGTCGAGCCCGGCGCGTTCCGCCGTCACCCCGCGCAGCCGCACCCGGTCGGCGGCAAGGCGCAGATTGGCGTCGAAGCCGCCCAGCTCGGCCGAGAGCGCCTCCCAGCTCCGCCCCGGCGCCAGCAACCCATCCAGGTCGAGG